>NZ_JAKKRL010000009.1:0-279430 GCF_025654335.1 Shewanella sp. SM21 | reverse complement strand
AGGTCGTACGAAAAGCCTTAGACAGAATACAGATACTTGATAAAGTTAAAGACTCAACAGAAAATCAGCTTTCCGAATTATTATTAACGTGAGCCAGAGATGGACACGGTAATAAACAGAATTTGCTTGGTGACAATAGCCTTGTGGAACCACCTGATCCCATCCCGAACTCAGAAGTGAAACGCAAACGCGCCGATGGTAGTGTGGGGTCTCCCCATGTGAGAGTAGGTCATCGCCAAGCGCCTAATTTAGGTTAACATGTAGACGTTAAGCTAAAGGAGCGGTAGTTCAGTTGGTTAGAATACCGGCCTGTCACGCCGGGGGTCGCGGGTTCGAGTCCCGTCCGCTCCGCCAACATTAAGAGATAAGCCTCATCGAAAGATGAGGCTTTTTTCGTTATGGCGTCGTGGATAATTCGTGTCAGTGACGCACATGCTTCGAGCTCGAAGCACATGGTTATCCTCATACTCGGCTATCATGTAGATGACATCCTTACCAGAATATGAATTTTTTGTTTTAAAGCTAAACCTATTCTATTAATTAGCAAAGTTTATCCATTCCCGAAAGCCCAACTGAGTCATCTTCTGTGGCTCCTCAAGACATTAATGCTATCGAGCATTACATAACAATATCGCCATACCTATTGAAACAACGATTTGCCAATGTGTGCTGCCTTGGCCATGACTACGTCTGCTCTATCGGATTCAATTTGATTCAAACGGTTGCTGTCTAATGGCACTAGGACGTGTTCCTGTAGTCGCCCAAAGCCATGCTACTTCATTTTCAAAACGATTGAGGGAAAAGATAGATAAGCGCACAGATGCCGCAAGGTGCGCTTATGAAGGAGGACTACTGGTTGTGCTCAGAATGTTTGCGATGGAGAACTTCAAGTAGTTCATCTTCGAGTTCGAAGCGTGTTTCCATGTTATGGGCGAGCTCAGATAGGTCTTTATCGAGTTGATATAATACGAAATCGTCTTGTGTTTCCGCATATTTATCGTTGAAATCTAATGCTGCATTCGTGGTTGGCGTGATTTTGGGCAATACTTGTTGCGCGAGCGTTTTGCTTGATTCGCCATATTCACTGCAGGCATTAACGACTTTATCATAGACCTCGAAATGTCCTTCGGAGACATAGTCAACTAATAAGTCACAGAAAGATTTAACATGTTCGAACGAGGGAAGCGATTTTTCTGATTTACCGTAAGGAGGAAGCCCAGCAATTTGGCAGTAATGCACTAACAGTTTTCGACGGTTTTTTAGCCATTGATCAATAAGCTTATTTGAACCGCCCCACTTCTGTTCTGCTTTTTCGAGTTCTCTCAGCATGATGCATTCCATTTAAGTGCCAGCACATAACTCTAATGTAGGGACAAGTTGCTAATCGATCAACTCTTTTCATGCGAATTTGCGAGAATGACGAAATGGACAAACCAGCTGTTTCGTATCGAAAAATGCAAATAAAAAGCCCAACGATAGAAACCTATCGTTGGGCGAGTAAAGTTTATAGCAGGCTCGATGCGACGAGCTTCTTGATTGTTCTTGCTAGCGCAGACTTTTTATACCAAAGGCGGGGAACCGGCGCAACTTTTTTCTGTCTGAGTGTGACTTCGTTACGAATAAATGAGCAGTATGTTAGCTGGATAACATTTTCCGGTTTATGCGGTCAAATCGACGCCAATGATGGGGAATAGCTCACATAAATTTGCACATAAAGGTTACATTATTCGCGTAAATGCTAAACTACCGACCCAGCGGATCTCAATAAGACTAGGAACCAAGCCCAATGGCAGAATTAAAGAATGATCGTTATTTACGCGCCCTACTAAAAGAGCCTGTCGATGTGACCCCTGTGTGGATGATGCGTCAAGCTGGCCGTTATCTTCCTGAATATAAAGCTACTCGCGCTCAAGCGGGTGACTTCATGTCTTTGTGTAAAAATCATGAGCTTGCCTGTGAAGTCACGCTGCAACCTTTACGTCGTTATGATCTCGATGCGGCGATTTTGTTTTCCGATATCCTAACTGTGCCCGATGCTATGGGTTTAGGTTTGTATTTTGAGGCGGGTGAAGGCCCACGTTTCGAGCGCCCAACAGACACTATCGATGCGATCAAAAAGCTATCAATTCCAGATCCAGAAGATGAGCTGGGTTATGTGATGAAAGCCGTTAGCACTATTCGCCGTGAACTGAATGGCGCAGTGCCGTTAATTGGCTTTTCTGGTTCACCTTGGACCTTAGCTACTTATATGGTTGAAGGTGGTTCGAGCAAAACCTTCGAAAAAATTAAGAAGATGGCTTACGCTGAGCCAATGGCATTACACATGCTGTTAGATAAATTAGCCGATTCAGTGATCTTATACCTGAATGCTCAAGTCGCGAATGGTGCACAATCTTTGATGATTTTTGACTCATGGGGCGGCGCGTTATCGCACTCTGCTTACCGTGAGTTCTCTTTGCGTTATATGCAGAAGATTATTGATGGTCTGACACGCTTTGCCGATGGCCGTAAAGTGCCTGTGACTCTGTTTACTAAAGGCGGTGGTTTGTGGCTAGAAGCGATGGCAGAAACTGGCTGTGATGCACTAGGTTTGGATTGGACGGTAGACATTGCCGATGCCCGTCGTCGTGTAGGCCATAAAGTGGCATTGCAAGGCAACATGGACCCATCCATGTTGTATGCGCCAATTCCACGTATCGAAGAGGAAGTTGGCCATATTCTAGCGGGTTATGGTGAAGGTACTGGCCATGTATTTAACCTAGGCCATGGTATTCATCAGCATGTCGATCCAGAACATGCTGGCGCCTTTATCAAGGCGGTTCATGCACAATCAAAGCAATACCATAAGTAATTTTTGGTTTGCGAAACAGGCCCGCTTGCGGGCCTGTTTTATATCCGACATTTGAATTTGATAGCGTTGGAGCTTCTGGCGAAGGTATCTTTATGGATTAGCGTATGCGGTGGTTTCTATCGTCTGCTAGCTTAATTTTAAACAACGACTTGAATTCCCTATATTCACATACTGATTATGTGTGAATTATCTTGATAAAAAAGTAAAATTTATAATCGTTTAATTTATAAATTTTAATTTAAATCAAAGGTATAAAATTGATTTAATTGCATGAAAATGTCTACTTTAGCAACGACTAAAGCGAAGTGATGTTTAATACTATTCGCAAATGAGATATGTTGCATGGCGCAGTGAAGGATTATGCAAGGCCGTCAATCAATTTAGTCATAACAAGCCGTGGTAAGAGATGCACATTGGCAAGAAAATAATGGTATTTATTGCGGGCTTTTGTCTCCCTGCGGTGGTAATTGTCTCCTATTGTCTTGGTTATTGGTACGACCACCGTGTCGAGCTATTACGTCAAGATAGTGCTAACCGTGAGCTTGCCAATATCCAGCAGCAGTTTCAAATTGATGTCGATCGCTTAACCTTTCTCACTAATATCTATGCCTTACCTTTGTCTCAATTAGATGAAGACCAACTTAAAAAGCTTGAATCCTCGTGGCGCGATAGCTCAATGTCAGCCAATCTGAGTTGGTATATTCTACGGCAGGGTGAATTGCACCCTTTTTTCCCCAATGAACGTCCCTTTGAGAATGATAAGTTACGAGAAATCGCCAGTGCTATTGTCAGTGCCGACAAGCCCAGTGTTGCTGGCGCTTATTTGATGGGCAAGTATGCTTATGTCGTTACTTCCGTGGCTTCTGCGCCCAATGAATCTGTGCTGCTGGTACGCCAACTGACTGATAAAGACTTACTGGAATATGCTCAGGCCTTATTGGTGACTAAGGTGAGCATGAGCCATTCTCGCGACGTTACGCCAACAGTTGATGGTGTGCACAGTGACGCGATAACCATTCCAAGCCTGTTAAAAGATAAGCCTGTCTACCTGCAAGTACTGTTTTCCGATGGTCCCTTTAGAGAGGTTAAATTTCAACTCGATTGGGTATCGCTCGGATTTATTCTCTTTGGTGTGTTTATTGTTGGCCTTGGTTATATTTGGCTGCGTTCGGGCTTACTCAAACCCTTTAAAAATCTGATGCATCAATTGGCGCTGGTCGATCCTATGTCCAGTGTATATCAACCCGTTACAAGCGAGGGTAATGAAGAATTAGAAGTGCTCGCCAGCCGTGTTAATAGCTTGCTGGCAAGAATTTATCAGCAAAAAGAACGCGCGAAAATCACCTTAGAATCCATTGCTGAAGCGGTGATTTTGACCGATGTCGATGCCAACGTGATTTATATGAATCCGCGGGCCGAGTTGCTTCTCGATGTCGCCAGTTGCTATGCCATAGGTCAGAGCCTTGCGAGTCTGTTAAAGGCTGGGGAGCAGTTGAATCAGGCGGTTTTTACCTGCATTCGTCTCGAAGAATCAGCACCGCAGGTCGAGAAAATCAAGCTATTAACTGCTTCGCCTCGGATTATGGAGCGCAGTATCAGCAATCTGCGCAATCACGATAAAGAAATTGTTGGTACTGTCGTGGTATTGCGGGATATCACTCAAGAAGAGTTGCTTAAACACCAGCTACAAAAAAGGGCAAATTTCGATAGCATTACAGGGCTGCTAAACCGTCAGGCATTTGATGAGCAGTTACCCCAATTTGCCGCCTCTGCTAAAACCATTGCCGTTTGTTATCTCGATTTGGAGCAATTCAAGTTAATTAACGACAGTTGTGGCCATACTGCAGGCGATCGTATGCTTGCTATGGTGGCTAAGGCCATGCAGGCTTGTCTTGGGCCACAGGAGTTATTGGCGCGCCTTGGTGGCGATGAGTTTGGTTTAGTGATTTGTAATCGTAGTGCCTTATCTGTGGCGCAATTACTGAAGCAAATGATCGCGCAAGTCTCCATGCAAGTGTTGAACGATAAAAACTGTAATTATAAAGTTGGCCTCAGCATAGGTGTCGCTTTTGGTCGTGCGCCCTATATTGATGCTCAAGAATTATTGAAAGACGCGGACATTGCCTGCATTGCCGCTAAAGCTAAGGGGGCTAATCAAATTCATTTTTACGATGATAAAGATAAAGAGCTCACCTACCAAAGAAATGCGCCTAAATGGGCGGTACGTATTGCGCAAGCGATTGAAGAAAATGAGTTGATTCTGTATTACCAACCGATCCGCGGACTAGGCAGTGGTCCGCAGCGACAACGAATGGAAATCCTGCTACGAATTCAAGAGCCCTGTGGCCGCATTTTGGCGCCTGCGCAGTTTATAGCCGCCGCTGAACGTTTTAAGTTGATGCCAGATATCGATAAAGAAGTCATCCGCAAAGCTTTTTTATGGTTGTCTTTGAACCCCGTGCTTTGGCCTGATCATTGTATTTCGATCAACCTTTCGGGCAATAGTTTAGGTGCCGAAGGTATGGTGGAATATATCGCCCAGCAGCAACACATTTTTGATATTCCAAGCCAATGTATTTGTTTTGAAATTACTGAAACCACCGCGATCCAAAATCGCAATCGTGGTATGGAAATGTTGAAGCAGTTACGTAAACTCGGTTTTTCATTTGCACTGGATGATTTTGGCAGTGGTTTTGCCTCTTATGGTTATCTGCGTGAGCTGCCGGTGGATTATGTCAAAATCGACGGCTGTTTTATTAAGAACCTCGCCGTGAATGCTAAAGACTACGCCATCGTTAAATCGATTCAGGATGTTTGTCGGGTTATGGGAATCGAGACTGTTGCTGAATTTGTTGAGAATCAGGATATTATTGACAGGTTGTTGAGCATAGGCATTAACTATGCGCAAGGTTATGCGATAGGGCGCCCGCAACCCTTAGCTAATTATCGTGAGCAATACGAGATGAGGCTTGCACAACGCGCGTGAAGGATTGCGCTTTTAGCGTGATTATGCCAATTTAGCAAAAGGCGTAATTAACATGGCGATAACAAAGGAATGACTATGGATGGACTCACTGGCAAGGTCGTGATCATCACGGGTGCCTCAGAAGGTATTGGTCGGGCGCTCGCAGTGGCAATGGCGCGAATGGGCTGCCAACTAGTGCTCAGTGCGCGTAATGAAACACGTCTCGCCTCACTCGCTTTAGAAATCGCTAATTATGGTCCGCCTCCTTTTGTATTTGCCGCCGATGTCTCCAGCCCAGAACAGTGTGAAGCCTTAGTTGAAGCTGCAGTTGCGCATTATGGCCATCTCGATATTTTGATTAACAATGCTGGCATGACTATGTGGTCACGTTTTGATGAACTGACTCAGCTCTCGGTGCTTGAAGACATAATGCGGGTGAATTATCTTGGTCCTGCGTATTTAACCCATGCCGCGTTACCGCACTTGAAAGCCAGTAAAGGCCAAGTGGTGGTTGTGGCGTCAGTCGCTGGATTAACGGGCGTTCCTACTCGCAGCGGTTATGCTGCTTCTAAACATGCTGTGATTGGTTTTTTCGATTCTTTGCGGATTGAATTAGTGGATGATAATGTGGCCGTAACTGTTATTTGCCCCGATTTTGTAGTGTCACAAATTCACAAACGTGCCCTCGATAGTGCAGGTAATCCTTTAGGTAAATCTCCGATGCAGGAAGCTAAGATACTGACGGCTGAGCAATGCGCTAATATGATGTTGCCAGTGATTGCAACTCGAGGCCGTCAACTGATTACTTCACTTCGCGGTCGTTTGGGGCGTTGGCTTAAGCTGATCGCGCCAGGCTTAATCGACAAAATTGCCCGCAGGGCGATCGCCTCCGGGCACTAAAGTCTTTGCCACTACAAGCTATTTGCCACTCTTATTGAGGTGCTTAATGATTGATTGTTCTGCCTCACTTTGGGTCGCTTTGTCCCCATCGATATCGATAGTCACAGTCGCGTTATGGCCCGTCATATCCTCTGCAATATGAAACCAATCTGGATGCCAGTAAAAGCTGGCTCCTTCTAGGGTTTGCCAGTTATGTACGCCTGATTTTTCACCTTGATAAATAAGATCTTTTATCGAATAACCCATATATTTACCCCATTAATTTCATGATTGTTAAAAATATAAGAAGCTAAATGGTGCACGTCATCTTAACCTAGGTGTGTGCTTTACATCACATTTTCAGGTAAACATAAACCCCGCCAGAGCGAGGTTTATGAATAGCGTTAGTATGTTAGCGAGATTAAGGTTTAGCACACTTATGGTTTGGTGCACTGGGTTGGCGAACCCACGCCTTTCCACTGTGTAGTGCCATCAGTGAGTGACAGGGGCACAAAGGTTAAACCTTGGCTCATATTGGCGGGTGGCAAGTCGGTTTCTAACTCATACATGCCCATGGGGATAGCCCCTGATGTGGCATTGGCGGCTGTTTGTGCGGCCGCAAGGCTTGAGTAGTGAAGGCCTAACATATCGAAATGGCTGCGCCAATCTTTGCCTGTGAGTTTACTCAAAGACACTAGCATAAAGTCGTTGCCCGGAATATCTTTCACCGTTTTGCCACCGTAGACACTATTGCCTTCAAACGAAAATTGGCTAAAGCCCAGTTTGCTACGATTCGCTTCCCAATCACTGGCGTTATTCGCATATTTACCGAAAATACGACTGTGTTGATACAGCAAGGTAAAGAGATTAAAGCCATTGTTCAGAGTGGTGCCGTCACTGAGCGTCATGCCGTGAGCCTTAAGCGCCATTTGGATGTAAAACGCCATGCGATAACCGTTATGCACAGCATAAGCATTGCTGGCCCAAGGCGCAGTGTATCTGTCTTCACCAGCATCGAGCACCTTACAATTAGCGCCAAACACTACGCGTTTACCACTGGTGTCTGTTGTACCTGCGGCATCGGACATAAACACATAAAAGAGATCCTTGTGGTTCATGTGACCATCGGTCACTGTGCCTGTATTGCCGTCGCGCAGATAATGGGTTTTCCACTTCACCACATAGGGGAAGATATTATTGGAGTTTTCCCCTGCGCGGCTGCCATAACCTGCCCAGTTATCATGATCACTTGCCGCAGCATATTGCACATTGAGACGGTTAGTTTGCAGATTGTGGCCTAACTCATGGTTATCACCCCAACCCGTTGGGTCGATATTCCATGCTGCGTCCCAAGGATTACCGCTACAACCTCCACCGCACTGGGCATTTTGGTCATAATTCGCGTGTTGAATGATAGTGCGGGTATGCAGACTATTATCGATACAGTCGTCGCCAAACAGTCCTTTGCAAGCCGCTAGCACATCGGCGGGTAAGGATTCACTTAAGCTCTTGCCTTGGATCTTAAGTCCCGCAAGGGTGTAAACGCTGTTGATATGGTCATCGACAATACTTTTGAGTAGCGCGTTTACATCGGGCACATCCCCGCCGATGGCGTTTAAAAAGCGGTCGCGACGCAGATGCTGCTCGGCACCATCGGTACGCAAGTCCACATGGGGTAATTCGGTATTTTGGATGCGATCGTTAAAGGCTGCTATTTCTGCAGGGTTTGAAAAATCCATAATGGTCGGATGTTTAGCCACATGCTCAGCGCTGACTTCGACACTTAACGCGCCGCTATCAGTACTCGAAGTATCACCACTGATATACAGATAAATCGGCCCACCGTAGGGGGAAGAAAATTCAAGACTTTGTCCTTGAGCTAAGCGCAGGCGTTGCTGCGCCAACTCCAATGGACCGCGGTAGATTTTCTGCTCATAGGCACGGTTAGTATTACGTCTGTGGTAGTTGAGTTTGATCTCCACATTTGCAGCGCTGCTATCGAGACGAGTCAGTTTAATGGTTTGTCCTGGCAGCGCATACCAGCCCGTGGTCGTCCATTGGCCTGCATAAGGCACGCTAATGGTTTTACGTTCAGTGACAGTCGCAGGATAAGCGTAGTGTGCATTGCTGCCCTTGCTGAGGTTAGCTCTGTCGGTAACATATTCACCTAAATCTGGCTGGGCTAAGTTATGGCTACGGGCATAGCTGACGGTCCAATCGGCAAATAGGGCCTGCTGCCACTGGGCGTATTCGCTGTAGGCTATGGGGTAGTCAATCTCGCTGCGATACTTATCGGCGAGCAACAGTCCGGCCTTCATCAAGGGAAAGTCTGCTTTGGTAAACACATCGATAGCATGGTTATCTAAGGTTTCAGCATTGGCTCGATACCAATCGGCACCCGCTTTGAATGAGTCAACAAAGGCGGCAGTATTACAGCTCAAGTAATTACCGCCACAGTCGTTGAGTACAGAGGTGTCGAAGCGGCCTTCGTTAAGCTTGCCGAGCAAATTATTCACCTTGGCCAGGGCGGTGTCTTCGACCAAAATATCGGTAACACTGAGGTTATTGGCATTGAGTTTTGACCAGTAATTGCCAGAGGTAGAAAGCCTCATCTCAAGGTAAAGTGGCGACAGTATTGGGCTTTCATTACGCCAGTAGTTAGAGAGCAACAAGGGAATTCCTGCCGCTTTGGCCTTAGCGATCGCGGCTTTAATGCCTGCAAAACCGAGTGACTGACGGTCTATGTCACTAATGATAATCAGATCCGGTTTCAGTGTGTTGATACAGTTGCTTAACTCGCTGTAGTCACAGGTATTTGCTGTATTAATGCTATGGGCTGCGGGGTAGTTGTTTGTGAGCCAAGTGCGGATCCCTTCATTATGGGGAAAGTACCAACTGTCAGCCTTGCTCGGCATTTGGGCGGTCACTATGCTGAGGCCGTCGGTTTTATCGGCACCTTTGGTCAGCCAGCCTAAAAGGTTTTTCAGTAAAACATCGGTTTGAGCTGAAGTGTTGACAGAAAATAGATTTCCTCCCATGGCCGCATATCTTTGCCCCTGTTGCTCGCCCGCCATCACTAACCCACGAACGGCGCTCGCCCCACTGCCATCGACATTTGATGGCAAGACAGTGAAAGTGTTCTCCGGCATAAAGCTCGAAAAGGTAATTGAGTCATGGGTTGGATGCCAAGAGATGCTGCTACCGACACCTTGATATAGCTGATTTATCTGGGCTTTACGTTTGATGTCGATATTAGCGAGTTCGGCGATGCTGAAATCAATTAACTCACTCGCACTGGCAAGCCTGTGGTCTTGGTGTTTAATGGCATTTTCGGCATTACTGATAAATGTCGGCGTGATAGTGCAATCGGCCGTCATGGCCGCAGTGGTGTAAGTCAGCACATTGAGCGTGCCACCACAGCCAGTAATGCCCTCAAGCGTAAAGCCGGTATCGGCAGTAATGCTAAAAATAGCGCTTTTGCCAGACTCCACTTTTTGGCTGCTTGGACTCAGTGCGCCACCTATTACCGATAGGCTGCTGGCGGTGTATTGTACCAGCGCGGGAGGTTGGACTGGCGGCTGAGTGGGTGGTGTGGTCGTTCCAGCATCTTCTGAGCCGCCACCGCATCCGCTAAGCAGTATGGCAATGGAGGCATAAAGTAGTCTAATCCTCATGGGGAGTCCTTGATCTTTGTGTATTTAACATTTGGTTGACATTGTATCTTGTTGCTCCTGTTTTCAATAGAGTTAATTACATAATTTTATTGAAAATCATGATGTTATATTTTACGCGCGTCAAAAAACAGGCACAAAAAAACCGGCTTATTGCCGGTTTTTTAATAGAGATATTAATTAATCTTGCTGTTCACGTGCGATTGCGCGATAACCAATATCGGTACGGAAATACACATCATCCCAGTGGATTTCATCAACCAATTTATAGGCGGCTTTTTGCGCTTCGGTGACTGTGTTACCCAATGCCGTCGCACACAATACGCGACCGCCGTTGGTAACGACGTGGCCGTCTTTCATCTCAGTGCCCGCATGGAATACTTTACCGTCGTTATCGCCAAGGCAGAGACCGTCAATCACATCAAATTTGCGATACTCATCTGGGTAACCGCCAGCGGCTAATACTACGCCCACTGCTGCGCGCTCGTCGTATTCAGCGGTCACTTTATCTAACTCGCCACGGGTGGCGGCTAAACAGAGTTCCACTAAGTCAGACTTTAACCGCATCATGATTGGCTGAGTTTCTGGATCGCCGAAGCGGCAGTTGTACTCGAGCACTTTGGCGCTGCCATCGGGTGATATCATCAAACCCGCATACAGGAAGCCCGTGTAGATATTGCCTTCTGCCGCCATTCCATCAACCGTCGGGCGAATCACGTTTGCCACAGTCCAATCGTGTACCGCTTGGGTTACCACAGGTGCTGGCGAGTAAGCGCCCATGCCGCCAGTATTTGGGCCGTAATCGCCGTTATCACGGGCTTTATGATCTTGGCTGGTGGCCATTGGTAGAATATTCTTACCATCGACCATCACGATAAAGCTGGCTTCTTCGCCCTTGAGAAACTCTTCAATCACTACGCGCGAACCCGCTTCGCCAAACTTGTTACCGGCGAGCATGTCATCAATTGCGGCATCGGCTTCGGCTTGGTTTTGGGCGATGATCACGCCTTTTCCGGCGGCTAAACCGTCGGCTTTGATAACCACTGGATAACCCGTTGTGGCCGTTAATTCACGCACGAAAGCTTTGGCATCGCTGATTTCAGTGCAGTTTTTATAACCCGCCGTAGGAATATTGTGGCGGGCTAAAAAGTCTTTAGTGAAGGCTTTTGAACCTTCGAGTTGGGCTGCGGCTTTAGTTGGGCCAAAAATCGCTAAACCTGCGGCGTTGAAGGCATCGACGACACCGATAACGAGTGGTGCTTCTGGGCCGACTATGGTCAGTTCAATCTTATTAGTTTTCGCAAAATCGAGCAGAGCAGGGATGTCGGTGGCGCTGATCGCCAGATTTTCAACATTAGGTTCTAGGGCTGTGCCCGCATTACCGGGTGCTACATAAACGGTAACAACTTGAGCCGATTGAGCGGCTTTCCAAGCTAGGGCATGTTCGCGGCCGCCGCCACCAATGATTAACACTTTCATGGTTAAAACTCCCACACATCGCAAAGGAAAAGGCCCTAATCGCTAGGGCCAAGTTTGATTTAAGTTGTTATCAATGACGGAAGTGGCGCATGCCTGTCATCACCATGGCCATGCCGTGCTCGTCTGCTGCTGCGATGATTTCAGCATCGCGCATTGAGCCACCCGGTTGGATGATGCAGCTAATGCCCGCAGCCGCTGCGGCATCGATACCGTCACGGAAGGGGAAGAAAGCATCGGATGCCATTACAGAGTTCACCACTTCTAAGCCTTCATCGGCGGCCTTGATGCCAGCGATTTTCGCGCTGTAAACGCGGCTCATTTGGCCTGCGCCGACACCGATAGTCATGCCGTCTTTGGCATAAACAATGGCGTTAGATTTAACGAATTTCGCCACTTTCCAGCAGAACATTAAGTCTTTCAGTTCGCTTGCAGTTGGTTGACGTTTAGAGACCACTTTGATGTCTTCTAAACCGACCATGCCTTGGTCGCGATCTTGCACTAGTAAGCCGCCGTTAACACGTTTGTAGTCTAAGGTTTGGGTCTTAGTGTTCCACTGACCACATTCCAATAAACGCACGTTGGTCTTTTTCGCAACCACATCGCGCGCCGCTTGGCTGACGCTTGGGGCGATAATCACTTCAACGAATTGACGCTCAACGATAGCGCTTGCGGTGGCAGCATCTAATTCGCCGTTGAAGGCGATAATGCCACCGAAGGCTGAGGTTGGGTCAGTTTGATAAGCGCGGTTATAGGCATCGAGTAAGTCTTTACCTAAGGCCACACCACAGGGGTTAGCGTGTTTAACGATAACACAGGCGGGTTCCAAGAATTCTTTTACGCACTCAAGGGCGGCGTCGGTATCGGCAATATTGTTGTAAGACAAGGCTTTGCCTTGCAACTGAATCGCGGTAGCCACAGAAGCTTCATCAATTTTAGTGTCAACATAGAAAGCCGCTGCTTGATGGCTGTTTTCGCCATAGCGTAAGTCTTGTTTCTTCACTAATTGGGCGTTGAACGTGCGTGGGAACTTAGAATCAGCAAAGCATTCGTCCGTGCTGTGTGCAGGAACCATAGTACCGAAGTAGTTGGCGATCATGCCATCGTAACCCGCAGTGTGCTCAAAGGCCGCAATCGCTAAGTCGAAACGCGTCGCATGGGTCGTGCTGCCATTGTTAGCCGTCATTTCTGCAAGTACGCGATCGTAATCGGCCGCATTAACGACTATGGTAACGTCTTTGTGGTTTTTTGCCGCCGCGCGCACCATAGTTGGGCCGCCAATATCGATATTTTCGATAGCGTCTTCTAAGGTACAACCGGCTTTAGCCACAGTTTCAGCGAAGGGATAAAGGTTAACCGCAACTAGATCGATGGCATTGATATTGTTATCGGCCATCACGCTTTCATCAAGACCGCGGCGCGCCAAAATGCCGCCGTGCACTTTAGGGTGCAGCGTCTTAACGCGACCGTCCATGATCTCAGGGTGTCCTGTGTAATCAGATACTTCGATAACAGGCACGCCGTTATCCGCTAACAAGCGAGCGGTGCCGCCAGTTGATAACAATTCTACACCTTGGGCGTGAAGTGCTTTGGCGAACTCGAGAATTCCGGTTTTATCTGAAACGCTTAACAGCGCGCGACGAATGGGTCTGGCATTATTTGCAGCAGTCATTTGGGTACAGGGTCCAGTTATTTTAGTTTCAAGGATCTTTCGGAAAACAGAACAGCCTTAACGCTGTACTGCTTTCCAAAAGTCCCTTGGTCCTATTTTTACTTTATTAGCTAACTTTTTATCCCTTCGTCACAGCGCGCGTATTCTAGCGTAAAACTGCATTTACGGGTGTTTTTTCTGCGTGATTTCACAATATTCATATCAGAACAAAGCGGCATTGCCATGTTGGCTTTCAGTAAAGTTAAAATTACCTCTTGACCTTGGAGTAGGCTCCAAGGTTTATACTTGCATTATTGAGTTGTATGCTGGAAATGATCCCTGAGTTGTGGGCTATTTCGCAAAGGATGAAGACATGTATCGTATTGGTGAATTGGCGGATTTATGTGAGGTGAAAGCCGACACGTTAAGATTCTACGAGAAGCACGGCCTACTCGCGCCGTCGAGCCGTACTGAGTCTGGTTATCGAGTATATACCGAGGCCGATGCTGCGCGATTACGCTTTATTTTACGGGCTAAAGCTGTGGGTTTTACCCTCAATGAAATCAGTGAATTGCTGTCAATTGAACTCGATAAATCTAACCGAGTCTGTGCCGATGTAAAAGGCATGGTTGATTGTAAATTGGCTCAAGTACAGGCCAAAATTGCTGAGCTGAATCATTTTCAAGCGAGTTTACAAAGCTTGTCTGATGCTTGCTGTGGTGGGCCACGTAGCGCCGAACATTGTTCTATTTTAGAGGCGTTGGAGTCCAGCACTGAGCGGGTACGCGTTGAGCATCACTCTCATAATGTAAATCAGTACCAAGCGCACCAGAATCATCACGGCAAAGCCATTTATGAAGAGTCAGGGAATTAATTATGTTACTGAAGAATTTTATTGATCTGTTTTTAGACTCGGCGCCTTGGTTGTTACTGGGCCTGATTTTAGCTGGGTTATTAAAAGTATTCGTGCCAATGGCGTGGATGCAAAAGCAGCTCGGTGGTCACGGTTTTAAAACCGTAGTGAAAGCGGCGCTGCTTGGCGCACCTTTACCTTTGTGTTCTTGTGGCGTTATTCCCGCAGCAGTTGGGCTGCGCCGTTCTGGTGCATCTAAAGCGGCCACCACCTCCTTTTTAGTCTCAACCCCTGAAACGGGCGTCGATTCCATCGCGGTTTCTTATGTGTTACTTGGTCCCTTTATGGCAATCATTAGACCGATTGCGGCCATTACCAGTGCGATAGTGGCGGGCTTACTCGTTGGTCGCGATGATGACGATGGCAAGTCAGTGGTTAAGGTAGATACTCAATCAGATAAGCCATTAGAGGGTGAGGAGTCAGTGGCGTCTTGCTGTGCCTCAAAATCAGTGGCTCAGCCAGAGATGGTAAAAGCCGAAGCGGTTAAAAGCTGCTGCTCATCGACTACGCCTACGATAACGCCCGTAAAGTCTTCCTGCTGTGGTAATGACGGTGTTGATGCTCCTGCAGCCGAGCCAAAGCCGAAGATCAAAATGACGCCTATGGCGGCGCCGAGCTTAATGGCAGGTTCTTCAAGTGTTATGGCTGTTGGCGGTCAAACCATGGGATCTGTTCAAACTATGGGTTCTGTGGTTAAGGTTAACGCTGCGAAAGCAGAAAGCGTGGGGTCATGTTGTGGCCGTCAAACCACAGAGCCTGAAAAAATAGTGGTGGTGAAAAAAGGCGCTTGCTGTGGTGGCAGTGCTAAGGATGCTGAGCAGGTTAGTGCTAACACTGCAGGCGATAGCTGCTGTGCGTCTACTCAAGATATGGCGACTGAGTTTAAGTCGCAATCGGTACTCAGTCGTGTTGGAATTGGTCTTAAATATGCGGCAACGGATTTAGTGCGTGATACTACGCTGTGGCTGCTAGTGGGCTTATTTTTCGCAGCTTTGGTACAAACCTATGTGCCGGCTGACTTTTTAGCTAAATGGGGCGATGGCATTCTGGCTATGCTAGTGATGGTGCTCGTTTCTGTGCCTATGTATATTTGCGCGACCGCATCGACACCGATTGCCGCTGGATTATTACTGGCGGGAGTGTCACCGGGTGCTGTACTCGTGTTTATGATGGCAGGTCCGGCAACCAATATCGCGACTTTAGGCATAGTGGCTAAAGAGCTAGGTAAACGTGCGCTGTGGGGCTACCTTGGCGGTGTGATTGGCGTGGCCTTAGTGGCCGGTATGTTGGTCAATTATCTGGTTAATAGCTTTGGTTTTGTGGTGATGCCACAAATTGGTGAAGAGCACCAAATGTTACCCCAATGGTTAGTGGCAACCTCTGGCATAGTGCTGGCGTTACTCATGGCAAAAGTGGTTTTTGAGAAGATCCCAAGAAGCTGGGTTCGCCGCAACGATTGCTGTTCTTAGTCGATTCATATTCCGCTAAGCAGTATCAAACAAATAAACATCCCAGTGTTGTTGCTAACACTGGGATTTTTTATGGGATTGAATTGCAAACCTATCAGTATTTGTTTGCTTTTTTAACGTCGATAAACGTAGGCGGCCTGTCTGCTTCAGCCCTGTTAATCAATTAGGATGTGAAGGAGCTTATCTCCGCCAAGGTTAAGTTGCGCCATTTCCCTACATCGATTTCTAAGGCCACTGCGCCAATTTGCGCCCTGTGTAGGGCAACCACTTTATTGCCCACGGCGGCAAACATCCTTTTGACTTGATGAAACTTGCCTTCGGTGAGCGTGAGTAGCACGGTTTTTTCATCCACTTGCTGCAGTGTTGCTGGCAGAGTGAGGGCGGTTTCGCCCTGTAGATTTAGCCCTGCGGCAAACTTTGCGGCTATGGCTGCAGTCGCTTCGCTGTTGAGTGGATCTCGCAGTTGGACACGATAGATTTTTTCGCACTGATATTGAGGCGAGATAATATTAAACGACCAGCGGCCATCGTCAGTCAGTAGCACTAAGCCTGTGGTATCAGCATCTAGGCGGCCTACGATGTGCAGGTCAAATGCGCGATCGATATCGAGCAGATGAAATAGCGAAGGGTAGGCTCCATCCACATTTGAGCACAAGGTATTAGCAGGTTTGTGCAACATGATATAGCGAGATGGGCGTGGCGCTAGCGGCTTTCCATTAAGGCTGACAGTATTATTTTCATGCACTTGCATTGCGCAGTCTGTCGCGATAGCGCCATTGACTGTCATTGAGCCACTAAGAATGGTGACTCTTGCGGCTTTGCGATCAAGATCTGTGCTTTTACAGAGGAATTTATCGAGGCGCATAGTGAAATCTCAGGAAAAACAATCAGCACAGGTGTTTAAGTAAGCTGCATTATCGCGACTTAGGGAGGATAAGCAACTGCCCTGTCTGAATGTTAAAACTAAGCGTACTGATTTTTAACGTTATGACCTTTGTGGATCATCTTGCTGTTCGTTTTGTATTGATTTGACCGCAGATGTTTTCTATTTGAGCCACTCGATGAGCATATCGTTCATTAAGTGGCTGATTATTGAGTCGCAGTGCAATGTATTTTATGGGACTTGTTAAGGCGAGGAAAAACTTGGCTTAGTGTTAATAAGTAATTGAGCAAAAATGTAAATACTGCTCAGAATACAACATATGCCTAAATACATGAGTAAGCCGAACTCCGTTTGGCCAAAACTGCTGGCCACTAATGGGCCTATCACTGACCCCACCGAATAGCTCAGCAGCATCACTTGAGTCGCTGAAACAATTTGGTTAGCAGGCAAGTCGTCACAAGCTAAGCTGATTGCAATCGGGTAAAGGGCAAAAGCGCTGGCGCCAAGCAAGAGAAATCCAATAATCAGTGTCATATTTGAATGCTGAGTGAGTAGCAATAATGCTGCGACACCCAGTAGGCAAAAGCTTACTATCAAGCCACTTTTATTAACTCGAGGAGATAAATAACTGACTAAAGGTTGTACCAGCATGCCACCTACAATGATGAGGGCCATAAATTGTCCTGTTTGCTGATCAAGCCCCATATCCAGTGCCACATAGATGGGAAGTAAACCATAGATAGGGCCAAGCAATAATCCAGAGACTAAACATCCCATAATGGCAGGCTGACTTAGGTTTTTTAGCGCAGACAATGACATTGATTGTTGTTCGCTTACCTGAGGTTGACCACGTTTTACCAGTAGTGCGGGTAAACTTGCCGCGGCTAATAATCCCATGATCACTAGGTAAGGTAGGTTGCCCTTTGTACCTAAATAATCAATGGCTAATTGTCCTAAGGCAGTGCCTCCATAAAGCGCTGTCATATAAAGTCCAAGCCGCTTAGCGCGTTGCTTTTGGGTATCGGCCATTAATAGCCATGATTCAACCACCACAAAAATTCCTGCAACCGCAAATCCCGCTATAAGTCGAGAGGCTAACCAGACTCCACTTTTGGGGATTAATATCATAGCGACAACGCTGCAAAGAAGGATATTCAAAAAAAGGATAAAGGCTTTACTGTGGCCGATACGGGCAACAACAGGAGCAATACAAGGCGCCCCCAGTAATAAACCTAAATAAAAAATACTGGCCAGTAATGGAGCAAGTGAGGTGCTGAGTTCGAAAAAAGTGAGCGACAGTGGGATTAAGCTCATTAAGTAGCCTGATGCCAAAGCAAACAAACTTAACCCTGCTACTGGGACGAAAAGGCTGGGCTTTTGAGCCGACTGAGTTAAGGCAATTTTTTCCACGGCGGTTCCGAAAACAGACAAATATTATACGCTAGGCGGGGTTGCGGTCGCGACTTTAGGCTGGATCGCTGACAGGGTAAAGTGAGTTAGATTGACTGTGGTGGTGAATAATATTTGTGTTTACTATTCATGTAGATATTGGGTTTTCTATGTTGCCTTGTTGCAATACGTTTGTGTTGGTCGCTTGCTGTTCACTGCGTCGCAGTTTTAGTGCACATTCAACGATACCTAGATTCGATTTAGCGCTACACACATTCAATTTTGGAGAATAATACCTAATCCTACCAATGATCAGAAGGTATGATTAATTAGTTGATTATCACCTTGGTAGAAAGTGTGGCGTGATCTATGTCTCAGTTTTAAACATTAATTAAATTACAACGTGGGCAAGGTTTTGTTCGATCTTTGTCCGTTTGAAATTTTAAAACAAAGGTGTCGATCAGAATTTGGTGATTATTGTCGCTAATCGGCTATTTGTGCGTGCTGGCTCAGCAATAAATGTTGTTGCCAAGTGATAAAATTACAAAATAAACCGCTTTGCCAAGTGTGATCTATGCCCTAAATTTGCGTCAAAATAAAATGGTATTAAGGTTGTAACCATGTCTTTAACAGATTCAAGTAATGCTCCACCCAATAAAGCTCCCGTCAGCGAGGGGCTCGATAAGAAAAAAATGCTGATCCTAGTGGCAGATATTGTGCTGTTATTTGCACTTTATTACGGTTTACCTTTCGAACAAGGGGTGAATACTGGGCTGGCCATTTTGTTCTTCGCAGCGATTCTTTGGCTGACCGAAGCGATTCACATCAGTATCACTGCGATTCTCGTTCCTATACTCGCCGTATTCTTTGGGGTGTTTGAAACCAAGGAGGCGATGAGTAACTTTGCCAATCCCATCATTTACTTATTCTTTGGTGGTTTCGTATTGGCTGCGGCCTTGCACCATCAAAAGATTGATACCCTCATAGCGCAAAAGCTGCTGCTAGCCTCTAAGGGCAAACTCAGTATCGCCTGTTTGATGCTGTTTGGAGTAACTGCGCTGCTATCGATGTGGATCAGCAATACCGCGACCACGGCGATGATGTTGCCATTGGCACTCGGGATTTTGCAGCAGCTCGACCGCGAAAAATACCACAGCACCTATGTATTCCTTCTGCTCGGTATTGCCTATTCAGCCAACATCGGCGGTATCGGTACTTTAGTGGGTAGCCCACCGAATGCGATTGCTGCGGCTCAAGTGGGCTTAAGTTTTAGTGATTGGCTGAAGTTTGGTATTCCAACCGTTATCCTCATGCTACCTATGATGTTGATTGCCTTGTATTGGTATTTTAAGCCTGATCTTTCTGCCAAATTCGATGTGAATGTTGAAGCTCAGAAGCTGACATTTCAGGGGAAATTTACTCTGCTTATCTTCCTGACTACCGTATGTTGCTGGATTTTCAGTGTGCCGTTAGCCAAGGCATTAGGTGGCATCACTCAGTTTGACACCATAGTCGCCTTAGGGGCCGTCGTTTTACTCTCGGGCTTAGGTTTGGTCGGCTGGAAGAAAATTGAATCGACCACAGATTGGGGCGTACTCATATTGTTTGGTGGCGGTTTAACACTGAGCGCAGTACTAAAAACGACTGGCACCAGCGTATTTTTAGCTCACTGGATGACAGATATTTTCGGTAGCACTCACATGTCGTTGTTCGTCTTTGCTGTGATTGCTTTTGTGGTGATGTTGACTGAATTTGCCAGTAATACCGCAAGCGCTGCACTATTAGTGCCTGTATTTGCTGCGATTGCTGAGGCATTAGGCATATCGCCTGTAATGTTATCTGTGCTGATTGGTATTGCAGCTTCTTGCGCCTTTATGCTGCCGGTGGCGACACCGCCCAATGCTATCGTTTATGGTTCTGGCCATATCAAGCAATCGGAAATGGTGCGAGTGGGTATGATCATCAACTTTATCAGTATGATAGTCTTGGGTATTATCGCTCATACCTTCTGGGATATTTAACACTGATATAGTTCATGGCAACTTTGTGTTTCAACGTTGCCGCTAGAATAGTATTCGCCTTATGAAGAGCATAGGGCGGATACGCATTTTGTTTTTAGCAGAGTCGTTGTACCGAGTTTTTGGGCTTAGTGTTTCGAAGCTTACTCTATGCTTATGTTTTGCACTTAATTTGAGGTTAAGTTGCGACTAAAAGTATTTGCGCTATAAATTGCTTGATGTTGATAACGTAGATAAAAGATTTCTTTTACGTTGATGATATCAATCTGTTCAATATCATTTTTATATAATACGGGAGTGGTATCGCCTTCAGTGACAGTAACTGCTTGTAAAATAATAGGCTTATCTGTTGTGGCAAAAAACACTTCTGCTTGCTGTAAATTCTCGGAAAGATAAACATAAGCTGTCTGCGGCTCGGCAGAATTATGATCACTGCGAGTAAAGGCTATCCCTTGCTCGAATGGGCGAATGCATTGCTGAGTTTCATCGTTCCAAGTCCCTCCCTTGTCGAGACAAGTATCAATTGTGAGATGTTGTTGTAAACCCCATCCTGTCACCACTAGCAAGAGCACTGCACCCAGTAAGAACATTGCTTTTTTCAATTTTCGTTACCTTTACAAATTAGCTCGGCTGAGCGGTTGTATCTTAGCTCAATCCTATTATTTATAGGCATTTAACCATTGGTTTAACGCTGAGGAGGGCAAAGCTCCGGCTTGCTGGGCGAGTATGTGGCTTTGTTTAAAAATCATTAAGGTTGGAATAGATCGAATATTAAATTGAGCCGCGAGGGCTTGCTGTTCTTCAGTATTGATTTTACCGAAGCGAAATTGAGGCTCCCAAGTTTTAGCTGCTGCAGAAAATATGGGCGCAAAACTTTTACAGGGCCCACACCAGCTGGCCCAAAAGTCAACGACTAGGGGAAGCTCTGATTTATTAGCATGGTTGGCAAAGTTTGCGCTATTGAGTTCAATTGGCGCAGCCGTAAAGACACTGAGCTTACATTTACCGCAAGTGGGTTGTTGGTTTACACGCTCATCGGGAACGCGGTTTAACGTATCGCAATGGGGGCAGGCAATAATCATGGCAAAGCTCCAAAATAAAACGTTTATACGACTTATATATTGGGCTAACCGACAGTAATTTAAAGGGCGAGTGATGATGTTATCGCCCATGATGACCTTATTATTAAGGATTAAGCAGTGAACCGAGCTGCAGAAATGTTTAGATTGCGCCGACAAGCCCGCTCGTCGGTGATAAAATCCTGCGCAAAGTTGAATATCACGCCCTAAGTGCGAACAAGAAAAGAGAATGAAGATATGACTGAATTAGAAGTAATCGATCTGCAAGTGGGCGAAGGAAAAGAAGCGGTAAAAGGCGCACTGATCACTACCCTATATCGTGGATTTTTGCAGGATGGTACCCAATTCGATTCATCCTATGATCGTGGTCAGGCGTTTCAATGTGTAATTGGTACTGGCCGTGTAATTAAAGGCTGGGATCAAGGTATTATGGGGATGAAAGTCGGTGGCAAACGTAAGTTGTTAGTCCCAGCTCACTTAGCCTATGGCGAGCGTCAAGTGGGGGCACATATCAAACCAAATTCTGATCTCACCTTTGAGATCGAATTGCTCGAAGTGCTGACTCGCGACTAAGCGTGACAGGACTGCGAGAGTCTGTGTAAGCTCAATTGAGCCAATATGATTCTGGCTCATTTTGCACTCTTCGCTATGTTGCTTCGGCATTGGGTGATTTACACTGGACTCAATTTTCCCACTTAATGGAAAGAGATTTGTCGTGGCTTCGGATACTGCAGCAGAGTTAATTGCGCAACTTCAGGCTGAGATCGCTCAGCTAAAAAGTGAAAACGCTCATTTAGCGGCGTTGAATTATCGTGCCGAAGAAAAACTCTTTGCGGCCCTCGATGGTAATGGTTTATGTCTATGGGAACAGCATATTCCAAGCGGAAATTTAACCATATTTAACATGCGCTGGGGTGAAATGCTCGGGTTTAGTCCTGAAGAGTTTGCTGCCCATGTTGATATCTGGAAAAGTAAATTACACCCCGAAGATAAAGAATGGGTGATAAAAGCCTTTGAAGATCATGTGAATGGTCAAGCCGATTACTATCAAGCAGTTCACAGAATGCTACACAAAGATGGCAGCATAACCTGGGTGTCCGATCGTGGGCGTATTGTCGAGCGCTTAGCTGATGGAACACCACTGCGAATGATGGGCAGCCATATCGATATTACTCAAGAAAAGCGCTACGAAATAGATTTAGCCCGTTTAGCCCACAGTGATCCACTCACCAACTTAATGAATCGCCAAGCTATTGCCAAAGTATTCGATGAATCTTCGCTACCAGGTATTCGCGGTGCGTTATTTTTTATCGACCTTGATGGTTTTAAAGCGTTAAATGACCGTCACGGCCATAAGTTTGGTGACAGCCTGTTGATGCACATTGCGCATACTTTGGTATCTCACGCAGGTGAATTCGCGCAGATCGCACGGTTAGGTGGCGACGAGTTTGTGATATTACTGCCGTCATTTGATCGTGAATCTTTAGGGGCGCTCGCACAATCTTTGCTCGATGTTTATCAAGATAAATTCCTGCTAGAAGGTTGTGAAGTAGAGGTAGGCCTGAGTATCGGTATTGATATATTTGGCTATGGTGATAGTTTTGCCGAGAGTTGTGATCGCGCGGATGCCGCCATGTATCGCGTGAAACACCAAGGAAAGCATGGATATTGTTTTTATCAGTCGCCGGAATAATGATCCAAGCCTGCTGATCTTAGTAATACTTCATTTAGATTTGATTACAGTGCCTTATTCGAACAAAAAACCACCTTTAATGGTGGTTTTTTATTTTTTAGCTTTTTAAGCTTAGTGTCATCAGCTTATGGAGTTACAAAATTAAATGGTTGATGGCAACTGACACAATAGTTTTCAGATTTTTTGTGTACATGGTGGCACTTACTGCAATCAGTTTCGGTGTCGAAGTGGCGATTTTTATGGGGATTGGTTGGTTTTACATCCGCCGTTTTTTCCGCTAATTTCTTAGTGTTGTGGCATTGTACACACTTGAGCATAGGGACGGCTTGTCGTTCTTCTGCACCATGGCAGCTTGTACATTTAAGCCCTTTCGCCATATGAGTTTGATCGAGTAAAGTACTCTCTTTAGCGAACGCGCTGCCAGCGAAAATACCCAAAATAATAGCCAATATAATTGTTAAGTTTTTCATTGTTTGATCCCATTATTCATTTCACAGGATGCCAAAATGTGAGGCATCCATTATTGATGACTATGTGTTCTATAGTTTTGCTACATATTTGCCCGCTAAATAGCCGAAGGTATAGCAGCGACCTAAAGACAAGCCAAATACCGTTAATGGGTAGTCAACGCCACCGTAGAAACCTGCGCCTAGGTTACCAACAATGAATAAACCTGGAATTTCCTTACCATCGGCATCAAGTACTTGGTGGTTGTCGTTAACGAGAATTCCTGAACATAAAGTAGAAATACGCATACGACGGTGAATACCGTAAAACGGTGGTTTGAGCACTGGTACCATTTTGCTTTTAGGTTTACCGAAATCCTCATCTTTACCTTTTTTGCACAGCTCGTTATAACGGTTAACGCTGGCAACAAAGGTTTTTGGATCGCACTCTAACTTCACAGCCAATTCTTCTAATGTGTTAGCTGAATGGGTGTTGATCAAAGAGGGAAATACTCCTGTTTTCTCACCAGGAACTTCAGGCATGTAAACTTTAAGCTCTTCAGGAGAATAGAGGTGGCCAGGCCAATCCTTCGCTTGCGTCATATAGTCAGAATCAAATACTTGTGAGTAATGCCCCGCATTCTGCTCATCTTTCAAGTAGTTATTCATTAGAGACATCTCAACCTTCTCATTCACAAAGCGCTCACCTTTACGGTTTACCGCTAAGAATGGCATGTCACACATGGAAGCCGGGCCGGCATCGAAGTCGTGCAACATTTTGGTATGTCCAACAGGTTCAATAACGCCGCCAGCCCAATAGGCCATAGCAAAACCGTCACCAGTACGATCCATTTGTTTACGTTCAAAGTTTTTCAGTTCGGGGATGAAGAAGTCACACATGGCTTTGTTATTTTGATAGTCACCAGAGGACAGAATGACACCTTTCTTCGCCATGTATTTGTGGTACTTACCATCACGAGTTTGAGCAATGACGCCGATGACTTTTCCTGACTCATCCTGAATTAATTGTTGTGCAGGAGTATTAAAGAAAAACTTAACGCCTGCTTTTTCTGCTGTTTTAGCTAATGCGCGCATAGCATCACCCGTGGTGTAGGGTTTAGGGCCGCAGAAAGAAGTGATAAAATTTAAACGGTCATCAGTATCAGCAATTCCGCGAATACCGTGCTGCACTTTGGTACCTTGGTCAACAATCTGGCCGCCACCTTGTTTCACTCTATCGATAACCCAAGTGACAGCTTCACCTGAATTGTAAGCCCATTGCTTAAGAAGACCGGGATGTGAACGGTGCGCGTTATCCGCCATTAAACGGCTAACTAAAGCTTCAATTGCTGATTTATCACTGTTTTTCAGGTCAATCCCTGAACCAGTGTTTCCTTGAGAGACTGGGATGGCTTGCTTTTGTAAACACGCAACGGTTGCACCACTTTCTCTGGCTGATAGAGCCGCAGGCACACCAGAAGCTCCAGCACCGACGACGACAACATCAAAGGTTTGGGTTGTTGCAATATCTTTATCAGCAATAGGTTTTGGCTTAGGTAGAAAATTGAGCGTTGCGCCGCCAATTTCGCCATATTCAGTGCCAACTTGAAGTGGTGCCGCACTCGCTGAAGCAATACCAAGACTTGCAAAGGCTAAGCCACCACTTCCCACTGCAGCTCGAGTTAGGAAACTTCTTCGAGATATACCATTCTGAAGCACGCTAGCAGTGTATTGATCGATTTCTTTCGGTTTCTGTGAATGCTCTTTACTCATTTTGATACTCCTTGGGTCCTCATTGCTAAGGTCGATATGACATCGTTAGCAACGACAATGGATCTGGCCATAACCGCATGTGATTTGTTTGCTTTAAAAACTAGAAGTGCAGTTGCGTGAAAGTGATTAAATTCTCATTCATTAACAACATACGTTTAAATGTATGACATATGACAATAAACCAAAAGAGGTATTAATTACATCTTTGCAGTGCTTCACAAAATGCTGGCATTTTGAGCGATGAATGTGATTATTCTTTTTAAAACAATCTAATATAGGACTTTATTGAATGAATAAGTTTGGCGACGTGGGAAATATGAGCGTCTGATTTTATGCATGTTTAAGTAGTTAACAAATAGGGACTATTTATAAATAAACATGATTTGAGGTAGGCCACTTCAATATTGTTGAGGTGGCCTTTGGGCTTTAATGCCTTGGGTATTATTTAGGTGTTACACAGGTAAAATTGGCGGCATCTTCAACATTACCTATACCATTGTATTTTGCGAATTGGGGGTATGGGCAGAGGACCCGAGTTCTGCTTTTTGACCAATCACTGGGTAGTTCGGCATTTTCAGGGCGGACTGAAGCCGTGATGTTTTGGGGTTCGACTCCTTTTTCAACCCAGTCAACCAATGCGCGGATCATGTTAAATTTATCTGTGGTAGGACCGCTGCCGCAATGATTCATCCCAGGGATAAGGAATAAACGGGCGAAGGTTTCTGCGTGCCCAGCATTGGCCTCGGCTAATTCGTTATACCAGTTCACTGTATCATTGGCTGAAAATACGGGGTCAGATGTTCCATGGAACAACATCATCTTAGCGCCGCGATTTTTTATGACCGAAAGATCCGTTGGCTGGGGCGGTGTCATAAAGTCTATACCCGATTCGGAGTAAATCGAATCCGTGGCATAGATCCGTTGGGTATCCTCATCCATGCTAAATGATTGCACAAATTCCAAACTGGATTGTTCAGTTGCACCATTAAAGGGAGTTGGTGGCGAGCTAAAAATAAAACCAACGGCACCAGGGTCTCGATTGAGCGCCATGTTATATTCCCAGGAAGCCCAACCTGATGCGCCGATACCCGCATCATATGGGAAGTCAGTATAAATGGCTTCACCTGTCTTGCTGTTATGGGGCCCTGCCATGATATTGCCGAGTACCTGCTTTTGCTCTGCTGTTAAGCAGGTATTATCTCTGTCACTTGAACAGGTTGGAACATCACGTTCAAGGTCAAAGGTCTTTTGACAGGAATAGGTGTCGGTAATAATGCCATCGCTCACGCCGTCAAGGGCATCACACTGCTCGAGGACTTTTTGGGACACGAGGGAGAATTCTTCAGGGGTAATGGCGGTTTGTAGTGTGGCTAAAATATCAGGACCATCAAATTCAACCAGCTTTGAATACTCTTGAACACCATACATTTGCGCTACTGCAGCTTTAGGTAAGTTAAATCCAGGGTTGCCTACCAGAACGCCATCGTACATATCGGCAAAACGACTGGCCGCGACCATAGTGTGTCTACCACCGTTAGAACAACCGGCAAAATATGATCTATCAGGTTGTTTACCATATGCTTTTTTTATTAAAGCTTTCGCCATTGGCGTTAACTCGGCCACAGCATTGTAACCATAGTCAAGCCTTGCTTGAGGATCTAAACCAAAGAAAGGGGTTGGTGCTGGATGCCCCATATCAGAACTTATCACAGCGAACCCTTCATTGAGGGCGGCAGAATCTGGGCCTGCGGAAAACACTAAGCGGCCAACCGCCTTAGCGATCGAACCGTCGAGGCCGCCATTGGCTTGATAATAGAATCGACCATTCCAGTTAGTGGGTAAACGCATTTCAAAGCCGATCGCATAGCGGGTTTCTCCCGCAATGCCAGTTCCCATCCTTTCATTCATATAACCCGTCACTAAACAATGTTCTGGTGCTCGGTAACGTTCAGTAGCACTATATTCAACATTGCCAGCCGCAATAATTTGTGAGTTCGTTATCACAGTATTTTTGAAATTATATTGTGAAGCAATTTCACTACATAGATTCAGTGTGGCGGGTGTGGCCGAGGCTAACTGTGGTAATGGGGTTTCGGCGTTATCGTTATTTCCACATCCGCTAAATAAAAAACATGACATAGCAACGGCTGGAATAAGTAAGAAATTCTTTGTTTCCATTTAATCTCAATCCTTAAGTCAAAGTGTTTACCGCAACTTTTACTTGGGTATGGGTAATTTTGCGGTACAAAAATTGGGTGTATCGAACAAGGTTGATACACCCATATAAGTTTTGGTGCAGGGGAGTTAAAACTGATGAACTATTTACCTAAGGCAAATTTATAAGTGACATATAAACGCAGATCATCAAGATCTTCAGCTTGATCAAAATCGACCATGGCATAACGCGCCTTAAGGCCTAGGCCCGATAATATGCCTGAAAATTTATAGGCGATTGAAAAGTTTGTTTCATTAAAATCTGACGCAGTCCCCTCTGGCACATCGTACTGCCCATAAAAGGCATAGGCTTCTAATCCACTCGCCCCTAATTTTTCAAAGTCATAGGCCAGCTTTAACGCGTTGACCTCTTCATTCGCCCGTGCAGATTGATATACCTGTTGAATGACCACTTTTTCATCGCCCCATGGGGTCAGCACTGTGTCATCCCCGGTTTTGGCGTACATATAAGTGAGATCTGCCCCCGCCAATTTGGCGCCTAGATGGAAGCCATATTGATAGGTATCGAGTGGGCCGCCGGTTTCTTCACCAGTGGCTTGTTGTGTTAAATAAGAGGGGGTTAAGTACAGATTAGTCGCACCTAACTGAGTGGATAATTTCACTTTGGCATAGGTTTGATTGAAAACATCTTCCATGCTGTAGTGCCAAAGATGGGCTTCAGTTTGGACTGTCTTAAAGGGCAATTGATATTTAGCACCTAGGGCATAAACTGGGTTATCGGCAACATCTGCCACAATACCCGCTCTTGCTAATTCGCTTTGTACCGCCTCTTTTACGGATACGAAGCTATTATCAGACCAGCCCATGGAATCTGTAATATAGAGTGCTGATAACGTTAGATTGTCAACACTCTTATTTTCTGCTGAAAAGCCGCGAAAAGTTCGTGGGATCGCACGAATGTCATGGGGATTCATCATTGGTGTGCGCAGTTCTTGTGCACCTAATTTGAATTGAGTATCCCACCAATTACCTTGGACAAAATACTCCTGTAAACGGTTGACGTTGTCATGATCGCCAGCGGCATCGCGAGCAACTAGGCCGTAGACATCATCTGAATCATTGGTCCAAATGGGATTTGCAGATGCGAAGCTGGTCCCAAAACTGAGGCCATTCACTTTTGCGGTATTGTAATAAAACAGTCCGCCAAATGACGTATCGTGTTTAGTGTTCGTCGTATTATCAAAGTCACGGGTAAAATCGAATAAGCGTAATTCCCCTTTTAACGTACCTTGGCTAAACATTTGATCAATGCTGGTATCTGCTGTAGCTGGAATCGCTAGCGTAGATAGCACAAGCAAAGATAAATAAGATTTTTTCATCATCATCTTCCCTATTATTAGTAAGCCCTGATCAGAATTGTCTGAGCTAGTTAAAGAAATTATGTTTAACATTCTTAGGTTAAATGTATGACGTATGGCTAATGCCGACAACGAAGTTAAGATGAATATGAGAAACTAGTTACGAAATTCGCACAGATGTTACTTGGATCAACAAAGATGAATGTTTTTTAATCACTAATGTAGGAAAGATGAGAGTACTTTTTCTGCGTTAATGCGGTTTTATGCTAGTATGGCGACACTAAGCATATTTGGGATAATCAAGTGCATATCTTCAAGCCAATTAAGCAGATAAGAGCATCGAGTGAAGTCGGGCAGCAACTGAAAAATGCTATTTTAGACGGCGAATATAAGGCTGGCGATAAATTACCCTCTGAGCGCGAATTAATAGAATTATTTCAAGTTAGTCGCACTGTGGTGAGAGAGGCGATCAAAAGCCTCGAAGCGGGTGGATTAGTGGAGATTCGCCAAGGTGCAACAGGCGGCGCATTTGTTAAGCACTTAACCTTTGAACGTTTAAGTGATGCTTGCCAAGATTTATTTCTAATGGGGAAACTTTCCCTTCCTGAACTGTGTCAAGCACGCATGCTGATTGAGCCGCAAGTGGCTAGAATGGCTGCTAAAAATTGCACTCCAGAGCAAGCTAAAGCTTTGCAAGAGGCGAATAGTCATGAAAGTGACTCATTGGCTTATCCCGAAACTGTCATATTGCGATCTCAAGTACATTATTTGCTCGCTGAAATGTCTGGAAATCGCTTTTTAGAAGCGATCGTAAAATCCTTGTTGGTTTTATTAAGTAATCAAACGACTAAGTTTCAGCCACCGACTGATGAAATTCATCCTTTAGGTTTGCATGATGTCATTGTCGAAGCGGTTATCGCAAAAGATGGGGCGAAAGCTGAGGCCGAAATGTTTGCACACCTTGAGGATTTTAATCGGCGCCTAATAGAAATTGAGCGTAAATATATGGATAAACGCGCTTAAGGCAAAGAGTTGCAACCCCAAAGTTCAACCGCGGCTGTTTGTTTGTTGGGTACGCCAATCCAATGACTCATGGCTTGGCATTGCACTTTTCCTGAGATTTGAGTGAAGCAAAGTTCAAAATCCCCTGCTTCGGGCGTGCGACCTAAGCGCAACACAGGCAAAATGGGCAGCTTGGGCTGATAATGCCAGCTGCCATTTTTAAGATAGGCATCATCTGGGATTTCCATTCCAGCACCCGTACCTTTCACTCTTGCTTCGACCAACACTAATCCTTGTGGCGTGACGTTATAGTCTTCCTCCCAGCGAATTTTTTCTATGCTGTGGTTCCATGCCAAGGTGAAGTTGTCTGTGGGCACTTGGGCCCACAGTGTGCCCGCTAGGCCTAAACACAGGCCTAGCATCTGTTTACCTTCAAAGACTGATTAACGACCAATAATCTCAAGAGTTTATCCTTGCTCTGCGAGACGTTTGAGTTTGCGTGCTCGCCAGCTGTGTTGCACGATAAATAGCAGTGCGAGCCCAAAGCCAATTTCATCACTCAACGGCGTAGCAAGAATTAAGCTAGCACCTGCAAGGAAGCCGATAACGCGTTCCCACCAGTAGAGTTTTTGTAATAGATATCCGGTAAAGATGACGCCCCAAATACCAATACCCACAGTCGCTTTTAGCAAGACAAACCCAGTGGCTAACCAGCTATCACCTTGAAGCATCAAAGCGGGATCGTAAACCGCCATAAAGGGGATCACAAAACCTGCAATGGCGATACGGATTGCCCAAAGGCTGATCTTAAGGCCTGATTCCTTAGCGATTGGCGCCGCGGCAAAACAGGCTAAGGCAACGGGAGGCGTGAGATCGGCCATGATGCCGAAATAAAATACAAACATATGCGACACAATCAGTGGCACACCGAGGTCGAGTAATGCGGGAGCGGCAATCGAGCTAGTAATAATGTAGTTAGGGATTGTGGGGATCCCCATGCCGAGTACTAGGCAAGTGACCATAGTTAACACGAGTGATAAGAACAAGTTATCTTGGCCAACGGCAAGAATATAGCTCGCGAAGGTCGAGGCAATTCCTGTCAGTGACACTATGCCGATAATCACACCGACTAAAGCACAGGCGATACCCACAGGCACGGCATGACGGGCGCCTTCTACCAGTGCATGCAAGCAGATGGTGAGAGTATCTCTGCCGCCTTTAATAAACCAACAAATGGCGACTAATAAGGCGATAACCCCAAATACGACCCCGATCCCGAGTTGGAAAAAGCCAGCGCAAAGGATGCCAAGGGCAATCCAAAAGGCAATGCGCATTGCCATTGAGGAAAGCCGCAGTACTATGGCTGAGCCTAAAATTACTATCGATGTGAGGGCGAGTCCTACCATGCCTGAGAACAGCGGCGTTCTACCCGAAAACAGCAAGTAGACTAAAATAAACAAGGGGATAAGGAGATACCAACGCTCTTTAATTGCCGCCCATGGATTAGGGCACTGATCTTTAGGCAGACCACAGAGATTGGCGCGTTTGGCTTCTAAATGCACCATCCAAAATACGGAGCAGAAATAAAGTAGCGCAGGGATCAATGCCGCTTTGGCTATCTCGATAAAGGGGACGTTAATGGTTTCGGCCATGATAAAGGCCACCGCGCCCATGATCGGCGGCATGATTTGGCTGCCCATACTCGATGTTGCCTCTACCCCGCCGGCGAAGGCAGGGCGATAACCGAATCGTTTCATGAGTGGAATGGTAAATTGGCCCGTTGTGACCACGTTGGCAACACCTGATCCTGTAATCGTCCCCATCAATGCCGATGACACTACTGCAACTTTTGCAGGACCGCCGAGCTTGTGGCCAAATAATCCCATGGCAAAGTCGGTAAATAAACGGATCATTCCGGCTTGTTCTAAAAAGGAGCCGAAGAGAATAAACAGGAATATATATGTCGCCGACACATAGGTTGGTGTGCCGTATAGCCCTTCGGTACCGAAGGCTAATTGATTGATGATCTGATCGAATCCATAGCCGCGGTGCATTAAGTCACCGGGTAAATACTGGCCAAATAAGCCATACATCAAAAAGATGCTACAGATGATAGGTAGCGCCCAGCCCATGACTCGGCGCGCTGCTTCAAACACTAATACGATCAAAGTGATACCTATCACTATATCCGCATCGGTCAGATCGCCTGAACGTTGAATTAAGTCGGCTTCGAAATACCACTGATAAGCCGCTGTGGCCATACCTGCTAGACCGAGTAGCCAAGCGAGTGGCTGCCAAGGCTGAGATTTTCCTCTAGCGGGATAACTTAAAAAAACCACTAACAGTAAAAAGCCCACATGGGTGGCACGCAGTACTTGAGTCGAGACGGGATGAAAAGCGGCAGTGATGATTTGAAAAATAGAAAAAATTAAGGCTGTATAAAATAGAGCCTTGGGCCAATCGCCAGTATTGGCGCTGAGACCTTGTTGGGGATCACTCATATTATGCCTCACAGCATTAGACTACAGAGATGATATAAACGAGATGCCGTTATTCAACGGCATCTCAATTGCTTAGTTTGGAATAGGATGCACAGATATCAGTAAAACTTAGAGTGCACCAACTTCTTTGTAATAACGTTCTGCACCTGGATGCAGTGGTATTGGCAGATTTTTCGTCGCTTTATCTACGCTGATGGTCTTCGCGGCGGAGTGCGCGTTACCGAGTCGGTCTAAGTGCTCGAACATGAGTTTTGTCATCTGATAGGCTAAATCATCCGATACACCGCTTTGAGTCACCAGTAAATTTTGAATGGCGACGGTAGAAACGTCGGTGGTTTGGCCTTCATAGGTCGATGCTGGGATCACGCCATGTTGATAGGCGGGATTGTTAATCTTAGCGATCACATCTTCTGGAATTTCAACAAAGTTGATTGCCATAGTCGCAGCTAAGTCACGGATAGCTGCCATGCCGAGACCGGAAGATTGTAAAGTGGCGTCTAATTGACGATTTTTGATTAGCTCAACGGATTCGGCATAGGGTAAAAACTCGACTTTCCCCATGTCTTCATAACTTAATCCCGCAGCCTTGAAAATCGATCTGGCATTGAGTTCTGTCCCTGATTTAGGGGCACCCACTGAGATACGTTTTCCTTTTAAATCAGCCAAGGTTTTAATGCCAGACTCTTTATTGGCGACGATTTGAATGTAGTTAGGATAAGCCGAGGCAAGTACTCGGATTTTATCCAGCGGCGTTTTAAAGCCTGCATCAATATCACCTTGATATGCTGCTGCGACTGAATCACCTAAAGCGAATGCTAATTCACCACGACCCGCTTGCAATAAATTGAGGTTTTCTACCGAGGCTTTAGTTGCTTGAACTGAGGTTTTAGAACCTTCGATTCCTGTGCCGTAGAGTTGCGACAGCGCAACGCCAATAGGGTAATACACACCACTGGTGCCGCCTGTGAGAATGTTGATAAAGGCGGGGGCAGCAGCCATAGCGGCAGCACTGAGTGCGAGGGTCACTGCTGCGCCGACGGCGACAAAACGTTTTTTGATTTTCATTATGAAATATCCTTATTTTTTATAGTGTTATGTAGGGTCTTTCGAGCGGTAAATACCGTAATCAGCTCAATATAACTACATAAAACCTGGAAAAGGTCAATTAGGCTATAGTCGATAGCTGCTACTTTTGTATCACAAAACTGAGATCTGAGACTGTTTTGAGCAAGGTTGTATTGTGAGGTAAACCTTGGTTGGTTCAATGAAGCGGGCAATAAAAAGGGCTAACCTAAGTTAACCCTATTTGTGTTATTAGAGGACAAACCTCCTAATAACAAGACACTATTTAGTGTTATCTAAGAAACCTTTAGTTGCGTTTTTCGCATGTTTTGCTGCTCTTTTCTCTTTAGGAGACATCAGCGGTTGTTTCTTCGATTCTTTACGGTTTTTTTGCTCTTTACTCATATAAAACTCCATGTACTCTTTGGTTATTCATCAGGCTAATCATGTAAGCCGTACTTAATTGAACCTATTCCATGACGTCCTGATTGAAGCGAAATTTTTATCTCAAATTACAACATTTTAAATTACAAATATCTAAAATCATTGATAATTATCTGTGAATTTATTTGCCTCAATGAGCGATTACAGCAAAATAATCTTATCACCGAATTCCGTACCATGATCCATCTATCACTTAGAATAATTAATGCTAATGCTAGCGTTAACCTGTATAAGAAATATGCGAACAAGGACACAGTACCTCTATTTTCGTCATTGTTTGTGGTTTTAGTGGGCCCTAATTGGAGGCATAACTAAGTACCATATGCCTAACGTCGGCTCGATTTACCTAGCATGCCACCTAATATACCGCGCAAAATTTGTTTACCTAATTGGCTGCCAACCGTGCGTGCCGCTTGTTTTGACAAGGTTTCAGCTAACCCTTGGCGGCGCTTATTACCAAAAATAAGTTCACTGAACCAACCTTGTTCTTCGGCTTTTTGGCCCGTTTGCACATCACTTGCTGTGGATGTGGTGTCGCTGGTGGCGTTACCAACTCGTCTTTGGTTAAGGCGTTCGTAGGCCGATTCGCGGTTGATTAACTGATCGTATTTACCTCCAATCGGGCTTTGGGCACGGACTTGTTGTAACTCCTCACTTGTGGCGGGTCCCATGCGGCAACGTGGCGGTGCGATGAGTGCGCGCTCGACCATAGTTGGCACGCCTTTGTCGGCTAACATAGACACTAAGGCTTCACCTACAGCGAGCTGGGATATGACGTCGCTAACAACCAGTTTGGGGTTAGGCACAAAGGTTTCGGCGGCGGTTTTAACGGCCTTTTGATCCCTTGGCGTGTAAGCTCGCAGGGCATGTTGAATACGATTACCTAATTGTCCGAGAATTTCGTTTGGGACATCATCAGGAAATTGCGAGCAAAAATAAACGCCTACGCCTTTTGAGCGAATTAGGCGCATGATCTGTTCGACGCGTTTTAATAGACTCGGTGGGCAACCCTCAAAGAGTAAATGCGCCTCATCGATAAAAAACACTAGCTTAGGTTTTTCGGGATCGCCGACTTCGGGCAGATTCTCAAATAATTCTGAGAGTAGCCATAGCAAAAAACTTGAATATAAACGGGGAGTTAAAATCAGTTTGTTTGCTGCTAATAAATTGATAATGCCGCGTCCTTGCAAATTAGTGCGCATTAAATCTTCAAGCTGTAACGCGGGTTCACCAAAAAAGTCTTTGCCGCCATCGCGCTCTAATCCTAGTACCGAGCGTTGAATCGCTGCGAGGGATTGGGCGCTGATTAAACCATATTTGGCGGAGATTTCTTTGCGTTCCTCGGCAACTAAGGCCAGCATGGCCCGCAGATCATCTAAGTCGAGCAGTAATAACCCTTGGTCGTCCGCCAGTTGAAAGACTATGTCTAAAATACCGTTCTGGGTGTCATTCAATTCTAAAATTCGGCCGAGTAAGGTCGGGCCCATTTCGCTGATGGTGGTACGCAGCGGGTGGCCTTGAACGCCCGCTAAATCCCATAACACTACAGGATTGGCTTCGTTGTGATAATCCTCAATGCCAATTTGAGTTGCCCTTTGTAACAGCTTTTCACTTGGGGTACCCGCCATCGCTAGACCCGAGATATCGCCTTTAACGTCTGTGATAAAAACCGGCACGCCTTGGCGTGAAAAACCTTCGGCAATACTCATCAGCGACACGGTTTTGCCTGTCCCTGTGGCACCGGCAATTAACCCATGGCGATTGGCATACTTAAGATTTAAGTGAACCTGTTGTTCACCTTTTCCTATTAATAGCGTATTCAAAGGCATTCCTTATGTTAACGGTAGGGCTTATATTGGAATCGTTGCAGCATCCTTATTTAAGCCACTGTGTATCTAATCCACTTTAGTGTCGTCGTTCATGCGTATAAAAATTCATCATTGAGTGTTGGCCTTAGCGTAATTTATGTCAACATGGGGTCTGAATAAGCTTGATATCACTTAGCAAAAATGTGTGATTGGCAATATGGGCGTTACCTATGAATGAGGTGTGTTATTTGGGTCATTCACTGAGGCGTGCTTGATGGTGAAATTCCCTTTGATTATGCTGCTCTTGTTCTTTACTGTGCTGACATCTGTCTGCACCGAATGAGTCTGTGGTGCAAGAACCTGTGTTGAATCTTATGAGCCTATGCGAGATAAACAGCGCTGTGTTGCTGAGGCGGATAAAAACCTTTATTTGTATGAAAAATTAAAAGCATTAGAAGAAAAGCAACGGCTGAAAATGGCCATAGAACAAGCCACTCAAAAATCGTTAATGTAGAAAGGATATCTATGAAAGGTGCGGGCGGAACACAGGGCGGGACGGGACAATTTTTTATGGGTCTTGCCATGATGTGTGGCGGATTTTATTTATTGTTCAATGCAATACAGGTGAGCTCTAGTTTTGGACTGGGCTATGGCTTATATCGAGTGAATGCCTTTGGGCAAGGCATGTCGATTACTACAGGCATGGTGATGCTGCCGTTTATTATCGGCATTGTTATGGTGTTTTTTGATGCTAAGAGTAAGTTAGCTTGGCTGCTGAGTTTAGGTTCGATAACTGCTCTGATTGTAGGGGTTATCAGCTCGATTCAATTCCACTTTAAATCTATGTCGGCCTTTGAACTTATCGTGATCCTCGTTTTGGCCTTTGGTGGTTTAGGGTTGTTTTTACGCTCACTGAAAGACGCGCCCACAAGCGATACACAGGCGAAATAATCACTAGACTCTTAATCACTAGGCTTTTAACCACTAGTCGCTAGAGTGCAAATACGAAATCAGAGCTGTGCATCTAAGCGGCTCAAATAGCGATTTAACGAACGGTTTAACGAGAGTTTTTAACTACTGAGTGAAGGAATGCGATGCGCTGGCGTGACACTGACAGAAGCTCCAATATCGAAGACAGACGCGGCCAGCAAATGGCATCTGCGGGTGTGCCGAGTGCCTTGTTACTCAGGTTCTTGCCCTTTTTGCTGAGAACTAAACTTGGTCGTGTGGTGTTGCTCATCGGCGGCATTTATATTGCTTTTCAGTATTTTACTGGTGGTCTGTCACTCGACCCAAATACTCAAGCTCATCTTAGCCAATCCCAATCTAGCTCAACAACAGCGGTACAGGATGAAAATGCCCAGTTTGTGGCGGCCATTTTAGGCACCACAGAAACCGTTTGGGGCCAGTTGCTCAAAGGGCAATATCGAGAGCCTAAGTTAGTGCTTTATCGCAATATGACCTCCACTGGCTGCGGTATGGGACAGGCGCAGTCTGGGCCTTTCTATTGCCCTGCCGATAGCAAAGTATATATCGATCTTAGCTTTCTTGATGAGCTTAAAACCTTAGGCGCGCCCGGTGATTTTGCCTTTGCCTATGTGATTGCCCACGAGGTGGGTCACCATGTGCAAAACCTGCTGGGCACGAGCACTAAGGTGCGCCAAGCCCAGCAATCTGGCAGTAAAGTGCAGGCGAATCAATTGAGTGTCGCACTTGAATTGCAGGCTGATTGCTACGCAGGGATTTGGGGGCATTATGTCAATCAACAACTTAACTTACTTGAAGCGGGCGATTTAGCGGAAGGCATTGCCGCCGCCAGTGCAGTGGGTGACGATCGTCTGCAAAAGATGGCGGGTCGCGCCGTACAGCCCGATGCTTTTACCCACGGCAGTTCGGCGCAGCGGGTGAAATGGTTTAAGACAGGGTTTGATTCGGGTAATCTCGCCAGTTGTAATACCTTTGCGGCTAAGTGATTTAGTCTGATATCTCAAATACGTACCGAACAGAAATGCAAGGATAACTGAGTGGCCTTTAACGATACCTTTAGATTGAGCAGCCACGCGGTTATCACTAATGCGCAGGGACAAGTACTGTTGCTTAAGGCCAATTATGGTAATTTTGCTTGGGGTTTGCCCGGTGGCGCACTCGAGCCCGGTGAAACGATTCACGAGGCCTTAGTGCGCGAATGCCAAGAGGAATTAGGCTTAAGTGTGCGGGTTAACTATTTGAGCGGCGTGTATTATCACAGCGCCTATCAATCCCAAGCCTTTATTTTTCGTTGTGAACTGTTGTTGCCTGATGGGCCTGAGGTGGCAAAAAATGTGGCAGAAGGTGAGCCATTGCCGATCCACTTAAGCCACGAACATTCAGAGTTTGCCTTCCACGATATCGACACCCTTAGCGCAGTTCAGCAGCAAAGAATTAAAGATTGCCTCAATTTCAACGGGGTTGTCATGAGCGCAAAGTTTTAATGCTTTGCCAGTAAACCGCCGGCCGTTAATCGGCTTGGGTTTGCGCGAGTAAGGTTTCTAAGCAGTGTTCCTTGATACCGTAATAGGCTTTAATGTCAGCTATTTGCGCGAGGATTGCGGCGCTGTCTTTCTGATTATGTTGTGGCTTTTTAACGGCCAAAATCATCTTATTTTTATTGGTATGTTCTAGGCTGATAAATTCAAACACCTTAGTCGCATAACCATTGGCTTCCAAAAATAGCGCACGTAATGAATCCGTCACCATTTCAGCCTGTTGGCCCATGTGCACCCCATATTGCAGCATAGGTTTGAACAACTCTGGGCTGTGCATCTGCGGGCGAATTTGTTTATGGCAGCAAGGTGAACACATGATGATGTCGGCATTGGCGCGAATGCCATAATGAATCGCATAGTCAGTGGCGATATCGCAGGCGTGAAGGGCGATCATCACATCGGTTTGCTTAGGCGCATGGGTTCTCACATCGCCGCAAACAAATGACAATCCTTGATGATCGAGCGTTGCCGCTGTTTCATTACATAAATCGGCCAAGGCTTGGCGTAATTCCACCCCAGTCACCTGCGCATCATTGTGAAGGCTGTGGCGCAGGTAATCATGGATTGCAAAGGTGAGATAACCTTTACCTGAACCAAAATCGACCACATTGATCGGTTGGTCATTCTTGTGGGGTGAGGCTTCGAGTGCTTGACTGAAAACCTCAATAAATTTATTGATTTGCTTCCATTTACGCGACATCGCAGGGATAAGATTATGTTGGCTGTCCGTCACCCCTAGCTTGGTCAGGAAGGGACGTTCGATATCCACAAAACGTTTTTTCTCACGGTCATGTTCTAACGGCGCAGCTACGGTTTGTTTAACGTTATGTGTGCTGATTTGGACTTTGCCTTTTTTGCTGATCTCAAGCTGAACTTCTGCCTGCGCCGTGGCTAAGTGGGCGCTCTTAAAATCGCTACCGAGTAACAGTTTTATGCTGGCTAACCCTTCGTCATAACTCAGGTTTTTTGTGATGTGATTCGTCTGATGCTGATACACAAACGATAGCACAGGTTCATTCTGCAAACTGATCGGTCGAATCGTAATGCGCTGCAGGCTTTTATCTGCCCCTCGGTACTTACTCAACAATAGTTTGATCAGACTATTCTTCGCCAAGCTGTCAGCCAAAAGCTGGTAAAAATCATCAAAAGAATTAAGCGCTGAATGGGACATGATTGTTTCCGAAAAAGTAACCAAGAAAAACAGGGTGAGTATTCTAACCGCGATCCGCCGCTACCTAAAGTTATTCTCATCGAGAAGGAGGGTTCAGTTTCGATGCATTACTATCTATTTCAGGTAGTCGTGTTAAGCACAGCCACTCCTGTTACAGTCCCAACTCTTGTTTGAATTATTTAATCAAAGTCAAAGTCGTGGGGTTTCACCCCACACCCGACCAAGGAGGACTGCTCGTCCTATCCTCCTTCCTATTTATAAACAATCAGCCATGACGCCCCCAACGGAGTTGAAAGCCCCTTGGGCTCATTGCCAAATTTGCTATCGCTTCCGAAGGATGCGTCCCTGCACCTGCGAAAGCTAGCTCGCCATCCATGGCGAGACTCACGCAATTTGTCATTTCGCCCTGCGGCAACTCCGAGGGGATGCGTATTCCGTCGATTTTTGAGTTGTCTGATTGGTCACTTAAAGCATTAAAGAGTTGTGGATGTTCTGTTTCACCATATTATGTGTTTTAGATCTATAGATTATGTTTTCTGAAAATGATTTGTTGTTTAGATTGTGGAATTACGAAGTTTACTCCTTGGGAGCGAATATTGTTATAGTTTGAGACTATTCTAGAAAATGATTCATGATATATTCTTGGGATTTCTGAATTTTTATATAACCAGCCATTTATATATCTGCTCATGAAGCCAGCTATAAGATCAGCGATTTGTATGCCCACATGCGACTTGGAATCTAAAAAGTCTAAATTTGCCTTTTTTGTAAAATCATAATCAGAGTTAAATACTGGAGGGCCATTGTAAGGTGTTGTTTTTTGTTCAATGATATTTTTAGAGTATAAAATTATACTTTCGAATTCATTTTGTAAATCATGATGGAGATTTACTTCGTTCATATTCTTGTTGTGAAGTTGATTTAGCCTAGCTAGAATATTAAAAACTGAATGTACATGGGGTAATATATTAATTTTCTGACCAGTTTTTGTTTTCTCGGGTATAGGTGAAAACTTCTCTATAGCAACGGTCTCGCCATATTTTTCTTTGGCTTCAAAATAGTCATCAATGGTTAAATTTATCGATTTTACCGTTAATTCTGCAAAATCTAATTCAGGTACTCTTTGAGAAAAAAAGTCTCGTGTTGTCTCCAAGGCAGCTATGATGCTAGTCTCGGATGGCTGGTTGCAAGCTGAAAAAAAAGCCAAGAAACACTCATCGGGCAAGTGATGTGTTATGTAGTCAGCGATACCATTTCTTATCAATTGTGCCATCCCATTCGACTCATCAGCCATGAGAGGGATGATATAGTAATTAACAATATGTGTTGCAAGGCAATATTTTTTATCAACAAGCTCAACTAGTATTGGATACTGTTTTTCATTTAAGTAAGCAAAGATGTCAGAGAATAGTTCTGGGCACTGAAAATATAGTGTTGATGACTTTAATTCGACATCGGAAATAGAATGTTTAATTCTTATATCAATAATGTCACTTTTTGTTTTTTCTACATCAAGTAGGCCGACACAAGCTAAAGTGAAAATTGGCTGATTGCCAAAATTGAGATCTAATTTTTTATTAATGAGATCACCAGAATTTCCACTTTCATCAAGATAATAATGATAATTCATGCCTATCCTTACACATAATGTCTTAGTATTTATGCGCTGCGCTGTTTGCAGGGCATAAATCGCTTGTTGGACTTGGTCGCTGCCACATCCATGTCAATTGGTATAAATGATGCTATAGGAATCTGCTATTTTGCGGTAGCGGTTTTTTATACAGTTTGATGGATAATCACTTGATATCGTTTTAGCTTTATCATCCTTTGCTGGCTAGCAGAGATACGCAAAGGTTAATAGGATTAAGCACTGTCATGGAAGTGACCGTTGACGGCATGGATGCCGTCGTCGAGCCCTCAGGGATGAGTTAATGGCGTGTCACTGGAATGACAGTGCTTAATCAATTTAGTCATTACAACATAAGTGCAAATCAAGGTGTGGCTCTTGTCTTGAGGATCAAGCGCGCAGGCGGGTTTTCTTCTGTTATAATGCCTCCTCGATTTTTTGGAGGCGAGAATGGACGTATCTTCTTTACTAGACGGCCTGAATGATAAGCAGCGCGAGGCTGTCGCGGCACCGCAATCTAGCATGTTAGTGTTGGCGGGCGCGGGCAGTGGTAAAACTCGGGTGTTGACCCACCGCATTGCGTGGCTGATGCAGGTTGAACAGCAGAGTCCTTACTCGATTCTTGCGGTGACGTTTACCAATAAAGCTGCGGCTGAGATGCGCGAGCGAGTTGAAAAAGTCGCTGGCACCAATATGGGCCGCATGTGGATTGGGACTTTCCACGGCTTGGCGCATCGCTTGTTACGCACTCACTTCCAAGATGCGGGTTTACCGCAAAGCTTCCAAATCCTCGATTCAGACGATCAAGTACGTTTGATCAAACGTATTCTTAAAAGCCTGAATTTGGATGAGAAACAATATCCTCCACGCCAAGCTCAGGGTTATATCAATGGTAAAAAAGACCAAGGATTACGTCCTAAACATATCGATGCGGGCGGTTTTCCGCTTGAGCAAAATCTGTTAAAAATCTATCAGGTTTACCAAGAGTCCTGTGACCGCGCGGGTTTAGTCGATTTTGCCGAAATCCTATTACGTGCCCATGAGTTATGGCTCAATAAACCGCACTTGTTGGCCCATTATCAAGACAGATTTAAGCATATTTTGGTGGACGAGTTCCAAGATACCAACGCGATCCAATATGCGTGGATCCGTGTGCTTGCTGGTCAAACTGCCAATGTGATGATAGTCGGTGATGACGACCAATCGATTTACGGTTGGCGTGGTGCTCAGGTTGAAAACCTACATCGATTCTTAAAAGATTTTCCGACGGCGACCACGATTCGCCTCGAACAAAACTATCGCTCGAAGGGCAATATTCTTAAAGCGTCCAACGCCTTAATCGCCAATAACCCAGAACGTATGGGCAAAGAGTTGTGGACGGATGAAGCCGATGGCGATCCGATTTCGCTCTATTGCGCCTTTAATGAAATGGACGAGGCGCGCTTTATCGTCGGTCGAATTAATGATTGGCACGAAAAGGGCGGCAACCTCAGTGATTGTGCGATTTTATATCGTTCTAACGCTCAATCGCGGGTATTGGAAGAAGCCTTATTACACAAAGGTTTAGCCTATCGTATCTACGGCGGTTTACGCTTCTTCGAACGCCAAGAAATTAAAGATGCCATGGGTTACCTGCGGCTAATTAATAACAAAGACGACGATGCTGCGTTTGAGCGTGTAGTTAACACGCCGCCCCGTGGCATTGGCGATCGTACTTTAGATATTTTGCGCTCCACCGCGCGCCAGCATGAGTTAACCCTGTGGCAGGCGAGTGTGCGTTTACTCGACGAGAAAGTGCTCGCGGGCCGCGCAGCAAATTCTGTGCGTGGTTTCATGGACTTAATCATGACATTGCGTGAAGACACCCAAGATATGGTGCTGTATCGCATGGCCGATACTGTGATCCAAGCGTCGGGCCTTAAGGCCATGTATGAAGCCGAAAAGGGTGAAAAAGCCCACGCTAGAATCGAAAACTTAGAAGAACTCGTCACGGCGGCGCGTACTTTTGAGCTGCCAGAAGAGCTGGAGGACATGGGTGAACTTAACGGTTTCCTGTCCCACGCGGCGCTCGAAGCGGGCGAAGGCCAAGCCGATGCCTTTACCGATGCGGTGCAGCTAATGACGCTGCACTCTGCCAAAGGGCTAGAGTTCACTATGGTGTTCATGGCGGGTGTCGAAGAAGGGATCTTTCCGAGTAAAATGGCGCTCGAAGAGGGCGATAGACTCGATGAAGAACGCCGTCTCTGCTATGTGGGCATGACCCGCGCCATGGAAAAACTCTACATAACCTATGCGGAATCGCGGCGCATTTATGGCCGCGAAGATTACGCTCGGCCGTCGCGTTTTATCAAAGAGATCCCGCCGCAATATGTGGATGAAATCCGTCTTAAGGCGCAGGTTTCAACGCCGATGGCGAATAATCGTTTCAGCGCCCCAAAATCGGCTGCGACAAACGATACCGGTTTTAACGTCGGCCAACGAGTCAATCACCCTAAATTTGGTGAAGGTAAAGTGACCAACTTTGAGGGCAGCGGTGCCCAAGGGCGAGTTCAAGTGAGCTTTACTGACTTTGGCAGCAAGTGGTTAGTGGTGGCTTACGCTCGGTTAGAGGCGCTTTAATACCAGCCCTGAACGCGATGAATGTCAGCTTTTTATGACACGCTTTTAGGGCGTAAATTCGCATCGGGAGAAGCATGGGTATATGATGCTAATCCTGAAACCGAGTGGAAATTTGAGGGTATTGGGAGTACCTAGTTAATGAATTTAAAGCAGAAGTGGGATGTGTATTCCCGTCTTACTCGAATCGACCGTCCCATAGGTACGCTATTGTTGATGTGGCCATGCTTGATGGCGTTGATGTTAGCGGCGGGTGGTATGCCCGATCTTAAGGTATTGGTTATCTTTATTATTGGCGTGGTGATCATGCGTGCCTGTGGCTGCATTATTAACGACTATGCCGATCGCGATCTCGACTCTTTTGTGGAACGTACTAAATCTCGGCCGCTGGCCAGTGGTGAAATCAGCACTAAAGAAGCCTTGATACTGTTCGTCGTTTTAGGTTTGTCTGCTTTTGGTTTAGTCTTATTACTCAATGGATTAGTGGTTAAATTATCCGTTGTTGGTATTATCCTCACTATCATTTATCCCTTCACTAAACGCATCACCAATATGCCGCAGATGTTTCTAGGCGTGGTGTGGAGTTGGTCTATCCCTATGGCTTACGCCGCGCAGACGGGTGAAGTACCTATCGAGGCTTGGTGGTTATTTGCGGCCAATTGGTTTTGGACTGTCGCCTACGATACCATGTATGCCATGGTCGATAGGGATGATGATTTAAAGGTGGGCATTAAATCCACTGCAATTTTGTTCGGTAAATATGACCGCCAAATCATAGGTTTATTTCAGCTTGCTGCGCTGGCTTGTTTTATCGCCGCCGGTTGGAGCGCCGATCGTGGTTTACTCTATGGCCTAGGTTTACTGACTTTTGTCGGTTTTAGTACTTACCAGCAAATGCTGATCTTTGATCGCGAACGAGCCCCTTGTTTTAAAGCGTTTCTCAATAACAATTGGGCAGGACTCGCATTATTTGTTGGGCTGGGCGCCGATTATTTAGTTTAGTGAGCATCATTTTTGCTGTGGTAGATCCTGATGGATCATCCACTGATTCTGTGGCGCTAATATTTGTTCTAAATCAATCTGGTGGATGTTGTCTTGGGAGATAACCTTGATAACTGGGCTCACTTTGTGGGGATAAGGCGCACCTTCGAGTGCGCGCACCGCCAGATCGATGGCAATCCGAGCCTGTAATACTGGTGAGTCGCTGACCGTCGCGAGTAACTGTTTTTTCTGCACTAATTCTATGGTCTGTGCATTCGAGTAGAACGCGATGACCTTTCCCGTTTTATTCCTACGCCCGTCTAAATAGCGCGCCGCGAAAGTGGCGGCAACTGCATTGGCGATCACATAATCTACACTTTGTTTAGTAAGCACTTTTCGCACTAAATCAGCTTGAATAAATAACTCCGTAGTGCCAAACCCTCCTTCAATTGTGTCGAACTCTTGTTTGGCTGCCGCCCGCCTAAATCCTTGTTCCGCCGCCATAACCCAAGAGGCGTCCTTAGGTCCAGGAAACCAAGCAACTTTAAGTTTCACTGGCGCTTTATCGACAGGGTCTCGTTGCTGCGATGCAATATACTCAATCGCCGCCGCAGACATATCTTCAAAGCTGACTAAGGAGCGACTCGTGAGTTTGTCGGTCGCGATACCATTCACTAAATCAATAACAGGAATGCCCGCAGCAGAGAGTTGTTCGATATCCGCAATCAGTCCATCAGCCGTATTCGCAGCAATAATATAGGCTTGAGCTTTGAGGGCTTGGCAAGCATAGAGTTGTTGTTTTTGTTGCTCAATATTGTCATATCCTCCAGCATCATAAATGCCGAGAGTTACACCTTGGCGTTCGGCTTCCTGCGATAACCCAAAGGCGACGCCCCACCAATATTGGTCTTTACCATGGGGAAGTAAGGCGCAGATCCGCCATGCTTTTTGGGCTTGAGTGAGTGGTGTGTATGCCGTTTTTTTGCCATCAGCAATCACATCGGCGGGATACCAAGTTGCCTGCACTGCAAAGGCGAAAATATAGAGGATTAAGGTGAGGCAAATCCTGAGGGAGTAAGCGAAGAATGCAGTAAAGTGCATAGGATCATCATGTTAAGTTAACAATAGATTAAGCATAGATGAATGATCCATAGTTGCTAAGTCGATGCTAAATAAAGCTGATTTATTCTTAATAACCAGTGTCATGAAGTGTTATGGCACTTTTATGATGGGCTGCAGAGTGGTTGAAATTGTAGGGTCGTCTTACATTAGCAGGCTTTACGCTTTGACTTGTTCACTGAATGCTTAAGTTTACATTTCACGCTAAAGGCTTAATTGCCACAGCTGGTTTTTGCCATAGTGCTTAGTCTATAGTCATTGGCTTATAGTGGTTTTTTATGATCAATTTCATGCTTAGGTAACAAGGAATCGTTATGTTTATTCCGTCAGGATTTGCACGGGTTAGCCCGTATATGATGATCGCTGATGCCGATAGTTTAGTGGTTTTTTTACAGCAAGCCTTTGATGCTAAAGCGCTACATATTTCCCGTCGGGCTGATGGCAAAATAGCTAATGCACAGATGCAAATCGGCGACTGTTTATTTATGTTGAGTGAGGCGAGTGAAGCTTTTCCGCCTATGCCCGCATCCTATTATTTATATGTGGAAAATGCCGATAAAACGGTGGCTCAGGCACTCTTCGCTGCGGGTGAATTAGTGATGGAAGTGGCGAATATGCCCTATGGCGATCGCCAAGGTGGAGTGCGGGATCCCGTGGGCAATCTGTGGTGGATCTCCCAGCGTTTAACCGCGGGGCCATATCAGGATTGAGCATCAAGTGATAACAAGTCAAAGGAGGTGATGTATGCCGTGCCAGTTAACCCGATTATTTGGAATCGAATTACCGATTATTCAAGCGCCGATGGCGGGTGTTCAGGGCAGTGCCTTAGCTATAGCTGTGTCGCAAGCGGGGGCGTTGGGATCTTTGCCCTGCGCCATGTTATCCCTCGAAGCCTTAGATACCGCCTTGACACATATTCGCACCCAGACGGCTAAGCCCATCAATGTAAACTTCTTTTGTCATTATGAACCTGAATCGCAAGCAGCGAAACAAGCCGCATGGCTTAATCAACTCGCGCCTTATTTTTCTGAGTTGGGTGTCAATCCTGATAGCCAAACCGTGGGGGCACAACGCGCGCCATATACCAGCACCCAGGCTGCAGTGTTAGCTAAATTTAAACCTGAGGTGGTGAGTTTTCATTTTGGCTTACCGAATGAAGATTTGTTGCTGGAGATAAAGTCTTGGGGTTCAAAAATCATTTCGACAGCGACAACTGTAGAAGAAGCACTATGGCTAGAAGCGCGTGGTGCGGATGCCATTATTGCGCAGGGTTTAGAGGCCGGAGGTCACAGGGGGCATTTTTTATCCGATGATTTAACCGAGCAGTTAGGCACTTTTAGTCTATTGCCGCAAATCATTGCCGCCGTTGATATTCCTGTTATTGCAGCGGGTGGCATAGTCGATGCAAAGACAGTGCGCGCCGCTATGGCGATGGGCGCTTCGGCGGTGCAAGTGGGGACGGCATACTTACTCTGTCCCGAATGCACCACCAGTGATATTCACCGTGCCGCCCTGCAAAGTGAGGCAGCACAGCATACGGCTCTGACTAACTTATTCACTGGTCGACCCGCCCGTGGAATTATGAATCGTTTTATGGCAGAGCTTGGCCCCATCAATAATGCCGCACCGGATTTTCCGCTCGCCTCAAGTGCCGTCGCAGTATTGCGAAGCGCCGCTGAACAACAAGGATTTGGTGATTTTAGCCCACTTTGGTGCGGCCAAAATGCAACAGGTTGTCAGGCGATTCCCGCCGCAGAGCTGACGAGGCAATTGGCGTTAGGTTTGATGGTCTAAGATATTGTTGAATAGGTTATTAATACTCATTGGTATGCTCATCAAGGCTTACATTTAATATGGCTAAATTAGCGGCTTGTTAGTTTATACTCGTCGTTTAAAGGTTGGTTGTTGGTGAGACTGCCGCTTCTTTTAAATTATGTTTTTCTGTACAAATGGCTGCAAATCACTCGCCCCATAGTCGTGGGTGCGAGTGTTCTATAGATTTAAGGAAAGCAATATGTTGTTACGTAAAATCATTGTTATGTGCCTTGCCGTTATGAGTTTTGCTACGTTTGCGGGCAATAAAGCCTATCAAGATATCGCACTTAAAACCTATCCAGATCAGCAGCAAGTGACTTTAGCCAGTGTTGCGGGTGACAAGCCGATATACCTAAAGTTTTGGGCGACCTGGTGCCAACCTTGTATGGAACAAATGCCGCATTTTGAAGCCCTGCAGAAGAAATATCAGGACAAGATTAATATCGTCGCGGTGAACATCAATATTAATGAAGAGCAACCTAAGATTGCTGACGTTATCGCGCGTTTCGGGCTCACTATGCCCGTGTGGTTGGATAATGAAGGCGAGCTGGGTGTGGCTTTAGGTTTGGTCGGTACACCCTATAGTGTATTAATCAATCGTGCTGGTGATGTGGTTTACACTAGCCATGAGTCTGATGCCAATTTAGATAAATTTATCGATATGTTGGCGAATGGCCAAGAGTTGACTGCGCAGACAACGGAGGCACCCAGTGCCGAACAAACAGCTAAGTTACTGAAACCTTGGGAACAAGGTGAGCATTTACTTTTTTTTACCGCAACATGGTGTGATTGGTATTTGGCTGATAGCCGCCCAGAAATGTCTAAAGAGTGTATTGCCGTTCAAAAAGGTTTAAATAATCTCGCGCAAAAAGTGCCTAATAAATCGTGGCACGGTGTGGTCAATCATTTGTGGACAGACAATAAAGCGCTCGAAGATTTTAAGCAGCTTTATCAAACTCAAGTCGATTTTAGTATCGATGAATTAGGTGTGTTATTTAATCATTTTAAAATCCGCAATATTCCTACTTTACTGTGGGTTAAGGATGGTAAAGTTATTCAGCGTATTACCGATTTTAGCCAGCCAGAGAAAGTAGTTGAGCAACTTTCGGCTCAATAAGCTCATTCCAAATGTTAGGCCTTTGATAGATATCCAAAGGCCTTTTGTCTTCAAAGATTGAATAGATACACAGCTCAATATTCGGTGTTAAAGTCATTGCCCATGGGAAGCACTGCGCAATAAACTGATTCGTAGAACGAGTTGGTTAAGCGTTAACCTTGTTTGGTGTAATGCAGAGTGTTTTCCATTTTATCGTTGAATTTTATTGTGGGGGGTTTTAGCACTATGACGCCGATTTTCAGTAATGCCGCTATTGGTCGTAGTTTGTTGGTTTTGCTCTTGTGTGCTGGCGTATTCTTTTTTATCGATTTTTTAGTGCCCGCCTTAGCTGCATTGATTGTGTGTTTTTCAAGTTGGCCTCTCTATCAAAAACTATTGGCAAAATGCGGTGGTCGCTCGGCGTTGGCGGCAACTATTGCCCTGTGTTGTATTGTGCTCGGGCTGATTATTCCGCTGGTGTTTGTATTTTCCTATGCGTTACAAGAGATTAGAACTTGGGTTGATTGGTTGGTGTTTACTAACCAACATGGTTCGCCTGTGCCCTTGTGGATCAAAGACTTGCCTTGGATGGGCGAATGGTTAACCCTGCAATGGCAGCAGTTTATTGGTGAACCCCATGAATTAGGCCAAATTATCAGTGCCATTAGTGGCCAGAATTTGAGTGGCATTTCCCGTTGGGTGCTGCAATTGGGTTGGAATACTTTAGGGTTGTTATTGACCTTACTTTTTATGCTGATCACTTTGTTTTTCCTCTATAAAGATGGTCCGCAAGTGGCTAAACAGTTGGATATCGTGGGTGAGCGAGTGCTGCCTGCTCGCTGGCATAGTTTTTCTCGTGTGGTGCCTGCAACAGTCAGTTCTACCGTGATAGGTATGACGCTTATCGCAATTGGTGAGGGTATAGTGCTGGGGATTGCCTATTGGATTGCGGGAGTACCTTCGGCCGTGGCTTTTGGGGTGTTAACCGCCTTTATGGCCTTGGTTCCCGGGGGGGCGCCAACCATGTTTACCTTGATTTCACTCTATCTTGTCGGCACAGGCGATATGACGGCGGGGGTCGGCTTGTTTCTTTGGGGCAGCATAGAGCTGTTTATTGTCGATAAAACCCTGCGGCCCAATCTTGTCGGTGGGCCGATTAAATTGCCTTTCTTACCGACTTTTTTCGGTCTGATCGGCGGCGTAAAAACCATGGGTTTTGTCGGTTTGTTTGTTGGTCCAGTATTGATGGCCCTGCTGGTGGCCATTTGGCGGGAATGGTTAAGGGAAGAGCCCGAAACGATAATGGGTAAACAGGAGGATAAATAGTCGCTAAAGCTTCATTTCTCTAAGGTATTTTTGCGCTCATCGGTGTAAAACCACCAAGGTTTAGGATCTTCACCTGCCATAAAACGGGTGATGGAGATAAACACATCGAGCATACAGGGGTCGTGTCTCTGACCCGTTTTGTCACACAGCGTTTGATACAGCTCGTAGGGGTTTCTATCTAACAGCTGCTCAGGCTTATCTATGCCAAGCAAACGTAAATCCGCCGCACAGGCTTTGCCAATATTCGGTAAATCAGTTAATTGCTTAACCTCGGCACGCACGACTTTTGCTGGATTCATTTTTATCTCTTGGGGTGTAGTCATACTTGATAGATTAGTCTATTGGCCCACAGTTAACCGCGTTAACCTGTTAAGATATTTCGCCTTCCTTGGCAAAATCGGTGTTGCACTTCTAACGCTTTATTAAGGTTACAGTTTTTCTATATCAACATTTAAGCTATTAAGATGTTCAAGCAAAGCTGGATTGACATTATTATCCACTTTTCCGCCTAAGTACTTACCAAAGAAACGTTCAGTCGCAATTATCGAGGCGAGCTTGTTCGCACGTTTGATAAATCCATGACCTTCATCTTTGGCGAGTAAGTATTCAAGGGGTAACGATTTTTGGTACATCTTTTTCGCAATATTATCTGATTCAACTTGAGTCACTCGCGGATCATTCGCTCCTTGGATAAGCATCAGCGGTGCTTTTATGTTATCGACAAAATTAATTGGGGAGCGGTTCTCCATATCTTGTTTTTGTTCAGGAATTAACGGGTCTCCCACTGATTCAAACCATTGACCTAAATAGGGGCGCCAGTAATCGGGGAACGACGCCATTAGCGTGACTAAGCTTGACGGCCCCACATAGGCGATCACTGCTTGGTAAAGATCTGGGGTAAAAGTCGCGCCGGATAAAGCCGCATAACCACCGTAAGATGCGCCAAAGATCCCCAAGCGATTTTTATCCGCAATCCCTTGTTCGACCAAGTAATTTGCACCATCAGTCAGGTCATCTTGCATACTGCCAGTGCCCCAATTGTTATTGCCTAAGTTGAGGAAGTGTTTGCCAAATCCTGTCGATGCGCGAAAGTTTGGCTGTAATACGGCATAACCACGGTTGGCATAGAACTGAGCAATCGCATGGAAGTAACCAGAGTCTAGCGCCCAGTAGTCCCGAGCCCAAGGGCCGCCATGGGGCAGAATGATGGTGGGTAAATTGTGCTGGTTTCCCTTTGGTAATGTCAAATAAGCCTGAATTTTTACACCATCCCTTGCGGTATAGACTAGGGATTGTCTGGGTGATAACAGTTCTGGTTGTATGCTTGGAGGAATATCTGCGAGTAAGTGGATATCACCATTAATGGCATTGTATTGGTAATCTAAGCTCGATGCCCTATCGCTCGCGACGTTGATCTGCCAGAGATTATTTTTCTCGTTACGTTCGGTAATGGTTATTTCAACATCTTGATTAAAATGCCTATTGATCACATCCCAGTGCTTAGCAAACTCAGTATCAAGTGGATAGGTTCTTAAGCGCCCGCCGTAATAGGAAATGGCTAAAGGTTCACCAGCATCGTTAAACAATACCTGATAAACATCCGCTTCATCCTTAGGATCTTTATGTAAGGTTTCATATTTTCCCGTCATAAGATCAACTTTGAGCAGTTGTTGTTTATCCCGCTCACCGATGTTGGCACTGATATAGGCGAGTTTTTTCGCATCGTTTACTTTTAAGATATCAATGCTTTCACCCTTAGCTGTGTGGATTATTTTACGCCAAGTGCCATCAATGAGTGTGTAGAGGCTATAGCTGTTATCTAGATTGGTGCTACTGCCAATAACGGGATGCCCTTGTTTGTTAAACTTCATTTGCACCAAGTTTAAGTGGTTTTCAAAAATAGGCGTTAGCTTGCCATCATGGGTGTTGAGCCAATAGATATCCATCCGACTCGATTCATCGTGGTTCGCCATCACAACCAGCTGCTCAGGGTTATCCTTAGGCTGTTCCATGACGCTGTATTTCACCTTGTCATTGTGCGTCAGTTGCTGCTCTTTTGGCTCTATTTTGCCTTGGGGAGTTTCAAAGCTGAGTTTAAAAATTTGGGTGTTTTCATTTCCCCCTTTATCTTTCATAAAAAAGAGTTCGTTACTGTTTGATGACCATTCAAATTCTTTAATAGGTTCAATGGACTGCGTTAAGAGTGTCGCACTTGCAAGATCGCTTTTATCCGCTATTACATAAATATTGCTCGCACCTTGGTATTCCTTTGTGAAGGCTAACCATTTACCGTCGGCGGACATTTTTAAATGGTGAATATTTTGCTCATTGAAAAAATCTTCGATGGGAATGAGCGGCACTTGGGCTTGCTGGCTGTTAAGCCTATCCGTATTGGCTTTTTGCTCAGTGGTTGAGGTTGAACAGCTTGCGAGTAGCATAGCGGCAATAGCAGCACTGCATAACTGGCTTGTGAAGGAGGATAATCGCATTGTTGTAACCTTGAGGTTGTTAGAAGTGACATCATGTTAATACGAAAATTAATTATCGTAAAACAATAAAATTTTATTTCTTTGCAATATATTTTACCGAACGAGTATACTAGCCAAGGTTAAAGAGCACTGGGATTGGATTAAATTTAGGATTGAGTGATGAATAAAAACATAGAAAAGTTAATAAAAATCAGTGCATTTTTCCGGTGGGTGATTTTGTTGGCCGCTACGATTGTGGTGGTGTATCTGGGTTATAGCTACTTAGTCCATGATGAGATACGTTTTGGATCGAATAATGGATTGTTCCAAGCGCTATGGGTATCGCCTGATGCGAGTCAAACCCTGTTGCTGTTAATGTTAAGTCCATTGTTTATCACGTTTTTACTGGGTGTTTATTGGCTGCAAAAATTATTAGCCTACTATCAAGACGGCTTGTTTTTTAGCGACGAAAGTATGCATTGTTATCTGTGGTTGGTTTGGCTTAAGGTTGCCGCCTTAGTGATAGAGATACTGCAAACCTTAGGCGTAGGTTACTATCACAAGTCGCTTTTTGAGGATACCCGTATCGACTTGGCGCTCGATTTTGGCAATATCACCACGATTTTATTGATGTTGCTGATTGTTTATTTGCTTAAAGCTGCCCGAGATTTTGAGGCAGAAAACAAAGAGTTTGTGTAATTTTGGACATTATCGTTAATTTAGACGTCATGATGGCGATACGGAAGGTGAGTTCTAAGGAGCTTGCCAAAGCGGTTGGCATTACCGAAGCGAATTTATCCCTGCTAAAACGTGGCAAGGTGAAAGGCGTGCGTTTTGAAACACTGGCGAGTATTTGTGAGTACCTGTCGTGCCAGCCTGGGGATATTTTAGAATATCGTAAGAGTGATACATCGGACTGAGTTCTGCCGTTTTAGCCTTGTTCAACACATCCTAGGACGCACTTAGTTAAGTGCTATCCTAGGCTTGCCGTGGTTAGGCTTTAACCAGTGTTGTCAGATCCGCTGGGCGATAGTAAACCGATTTTAGTACCTTACCTTGGCGAACCACTTTACCTGCCATTTCCACATCTTTAGCGCATTTGGCTATGATGAAATCACCTTGCTGACTACCGACAATTTCAACACCTTGCTTGGCATAGAAGGCAATGGTCTCGGCTAGTTCTTGCTCGTTACGGCACACTTTACTCATATTGCTCGAATGCACTTCATCCCAGCAGGCGATAAAGTCGATTTCACGGTTTTTAGCCACGCATAGCAACAAGTCAATCAGGTAACTGATTTCGAGTCTGTCGGTCATGGCTTGTGCGCCTAAATGCACTAAACGCCCCATTAACACATACACAGAATCGACGATGGCATCGGCCTGTTCGATACGGCTATCGGCTTCGGCAAGTTCAGTTAACTCCTCAATAATCAGTGAAGTATGTAAGGTATCGGCCTTGTCATCTAAAGAATCAACATCATTAACTGGCAAGTCGAAGGTGCTACGAAACTCACTGATATCACGATATAAGTGGTCATAAATAGGTTGAGTTAAGCGGGTGAGTTTCATCTGATTTGCCTTGAAATAAAGAGTTTGGCGGCAATTTTAAAGAAATGCGTCGCAGAATACAAAGATGGGGTAGAGATAAAAATACCCGCAGCCAAATAGGCGGCAGCGGGTTTCGGTAAATTTTGGCGGATGACCGAATGGAGAAATATATTGTGAGCCTGTGTTATTTGGTGATTATTGGCCGTATTTGGCAATCAGTTGATCAAGATAAGGGCCAACGTCTTTATCAGCCCAATCGAGATATCCCCGCACAAAACCGACAAGATTACCTTTAGCATCAAAAATATAACTGGCGGGTACGACATTCGCGGGAATGATTTGTTCTATGTTTTGCTCCGGGTCAAGCCAAGTGGCATAGCCGCTAAAGCCATGTTGGTTAAGAAAAGGGCGTACATCTTTAGATTCTTCATCGATAGAGATTGGAATGATGGCGATATTCTTCCCTTGATACTGCTGCTTAAGCTTGTGGAGTTCTGGAATTTCCCTTAAACAGGGGGCGCACCAGGTTGCCCAAAGATTGACTAAAACCAATTTTCCTTGGTGCTGTTTTAGGGTTTGGGTTTGTCCTGATTCATCAATAAAGGGAACTTCTGGTACGCCGCGTGCGTGCTGCATTTCTATAAAACCAGTCATCACAAGGGGCTTAGGAAGGGGCTCTCCTGTACTGTAGAGTTTATTGTCTAGTGAGTGGGCTGAGCTGCTATTAGAAAACAGACCCAAACACACGAGTAGAACAAAGGGAAAATAGTGTAATTTCATCTGGTTATCCTTTACTTTTAAATAGTCGTTTGTGTTTTTCTACGGGTTACCAATGCGAGACACAACCCAACACCAAGCACTAATAACAGCAGTGGCCCAAACCAAAGTGCGAAGGTGGAGGCTTTAAATTCAGGTTGATAACGGATTTTTTGACCATAGCGTTGCACCATAAAATCGATAATCTCATCTTGGCTTTGCCCCTGTTCCAGCATCGAGAATATTTGTGCTTTGAGCTCGTGGGCGATTGGCGCCTGTGATTCAAATAGGCTCTGATTCGTCGCCATAGGGCAACGCAGCACTTTACTGATATCTATTGCCTGTTGCTGGTAGGAAAGGCTTGATATGGGCTGAGCTTGCGCGACGGATAAGCATGGGATCCCTATCCCACATAAGGTGATAGGGAGCAGTAAGACTAAAAAGCGCAATATTGGATTCATTAGCCAAGTGTCTCCTGTGGTTTGTGATGGGATAGGTTAACTAAGGTTGTTAAATCAGCTTGATAGCTAAAATGGCGAGTAGGCCAAGCGGCAATCATCCCACCTAGCATCATTAATATGGCGCCCAGCCAGATCCAACTCGCAAGGGGTTTATAGCTGATGCGGATAAGATATTCGCTGTCACTTAATTGCAGCCCCATAGACACATAAATATCCCGCCATAATCCATGATCGATACCCGCGTGGGACATTTCCATCCCATTGCTTTTAAAGGTTTGGCGTTGCGGCCTAACGTAACCGAGGATCACTTCATCATTCGCACCATCGCGGATACTGATATTGGCTTGGATTGCCGTAAAGCTATTGGTTTCGACATTCTCAGTGCTTTCATACACTAAGATATAACCCGCCAACGGTTTACCTTGGTCAGGGCCCATTCTGAGGAGGGCTTCCTGTTCAAAAAAGGAGACGGATGTTGCACCAATAATAGTGATAGCCACCCCAAAGTGGGCGAATAGCATGGCTATAAACCCTTGTTTTGATGATTTAACGGGAGGATTTAAGCCGTGCTCATTGTGGTTTTGGGTTAATTGCCGGGCATATATTCGTCTACCTAATCCCGAGGCTGCCAATATCGTGAGCAATAAACACACTAGCAACCAAAGTGCTGCGGCAGTGCCAAGGAGTAAAAATAAGCTACTGCCCGAGGCGGCCTGTAAGCTTACCCAGCCTGCGACGGCTAATATCACTAGGCTAGGAATGAGCAGGGAAGTAATACGAGTCCTTGAGGCATTTTGCCATTGCACTAAGGGCGCAATGCCCATTAACAGGACAAGCAAGAAAGTGAGGGGGACAAATATAGCGTTGAAATAAGGGGCCCCCACTGAAAGTGTACCTAAATCGAGCAGCTCATAGATCAAAGGGTAAAATGTACCGAGTAATACGGAAAACCCTGCTACGACTAAGATAACGATCCCGAGCAGTAACAGCGTTTCTTTACTGAAAAGCGCGAAAGTCACATCCTGTTTTAAATGATGCGCTTTGAGCGCAAAAATCAGTAACCCAGCACCAACAAAAATCACTAATAAGCAGAGGATTGACATGCCACGGGTCGGATCGGCGGCAAAGGCATGTACCGATTGCACTATGCCGGAGCGCACCAAAAAGCTACCGAGTAAACTGAGTGAGAATGCCAATAAGCACAGCAGTAAAGTCGTGAGTTTAAAGCCATGAGTACGTTGAGTGAGAATGAGGGAATGCACTAATGCTGTTGCCACAAGCCAAGGAATAAAGGAGGCGTTTTCTACCGGATCCCAAAACCACCAACCACCCCAACCCAGTTCGTTATAGGCCCACCAAGATCCAAAGGCATTGCCGCCCGTTAGAAACACCCACGCTAATAATACCCAAGGTCGTAAATAGTTAATTTGACGAGTATTAAAACCACCACCGAGCAGTGATGCTAACGCTGCAGCAAAGCAAACTGTGAGGCCAACATAACCAAGAAAGAGCATGGGCGGATGCAGCACTAGCCCTATGTCTTGCAAAATGGGGTTAAGATCTCGCCCTTCAATCGGAATGTTAGGTAATAAGCGGGCAAAGGGATTAGAGGTAAAGAGTAAAAATAAGTTAAAACCAAGGATCACTAATGCCAAAATGGCCAACAGCCTCGCAAAATATAGGGCGTCTTGGTATTTATCGCTGGCCTTATCTTGAGTGCAATCCGCCATTTTTATGCGATAACTGATGATCGCGCCCCAAAGGGCAATCGCAAATATCCAAAACAGCATTGACCCTTCGTGGCTGCCCCAAACTGCGGCCACTTTATAACCCAATGCTAATTGGCTATTCGAGTGGTTTGCGACATAAGCAACAGAAAAATCATCAGTAATAAAGCAATAAATTAAGCAAAGAAGTGAAACAAATACTGAGGTAAATATGGCTCTAAAGAGTATCGGGCTTAATCCCACCAGATAGGCATTATTCTGCTTAACACCGATTAAGGTCAGTGCTGCAGAAAATAATGCCAATACGCTACTGATGATCAGTAATATATGTCCAATTTCTGGAAGCATAGTTGTCATTTATTATGCCTTAGAATAATGTGGTCGCGGTAATATAGTGTTTACAGTTGGCTATTTTACCCGTGTGATTTTTACATGCTGATTTTTATTAAGTTCGCTCAGAAACTTGAGTTATTTTCTTGTGATTTTAAATTTACATATAAGACCTTATTGGGAAAAGTCACTTTAATCACAAGGTTTAATCACTGTTGATTTTAAGATTAGTCGAGTTTCGCATTTAATAATGTGATCTTATCCGTTATTAAATCATTCCTTTTTACGCTTGATGTTTTTTGAAAAGTAAAACGCATTTTTAGTTTTTTTTATAACTGAAATGTGCTTTTTAACTTCTAAAAAATAAATGACATTAATTTTGTAAGTTATTGTATTTAAATTGTTTTAATTGATTTTATTCATCTTGATTTATCAGCGGGAATTTAGTGTGCTCTAGCTCTGATTTTTAATGGTTTTTTGCCTCCACCATGCTGTAACTGGTCAATTGTTTATGTCTTTCAGTGAGCAGTTAGGTTCAGTAGAAAATAAAAAACTAATGATAATTAGGAGTGAATGATGAAACGATGGAAATCCAAAATAGCACTCAGCGTGCTGTTTTGTTTAGGTACTATCGTCAGTGTGGCCGGAATAGCATCCGATGCTAAACCGGGCGAGGTAAAGCCTGGCTATGGTAATAAACAACAGAGTGCGGAAGCTCAGGGAATTATGGCTAATCCCGATCTAACACTAGAATCCCGTGGTGTAAGAACACTGCAGGATTATATTGTTCAGGAAAAAGAGTTGTTTGATTTTCTTTTTGAAAATCATCCGGTATTTAAATATGCCGAGCAAGGTCGTTTAAAAGGAACCTATAAGGTCAGTGACCGTGGTGAAGAATACTTACACGGTGGTGATAGCCAAAAATATAGCCAACATCAAGAGGGCAATCGCCCTATGGCATTGCAATATCGCCTCGGTGCCAAGTCGATTTTGGATTTCCCAAATAAGTTTGTTGGTCCTGAAAAATGTGGTGAGTGCCACGGCCCACAATATGAAAAGTGGAAACGTTCACGCCATTCAAAAACCTTACGTTTTCCGGGGAGTCATCCCGAAGTCGATAACGATTTAAACAAAACCATGTATGGCACTAAGGATACTTCTATCCTGCCAGACGGCATTACCCCTGATGCAATTTATGCGACGGTGGGAACACCAAGAACCAAATACGGCTTTATCGATAGCTACTTAGTACGCGGTACTTTCCATGTGAAAGACGGTTTACTCAAAGATGGTACTGGCACTATGGTCGCCGGTGGTAACCAATTCTCCCGTGGTTGGGCTGAATGGTTAACCCCTGAAATGGCGAAGAAAATTCAGAAAGTTATTCCTGAATTTCCAACTAAAATGGAAGATTTTGGCGCGAGTGGTTCACACCAATGGGGTATGAGCTCCTATGGTGCTAAATACGAGAAGGAATTCTTATTCCAACCTGCGAGCTCCTATTGCGAAATGTGCCACACCTTTAAGTTTGATTTTAAAACTAAAGATGAGTTTTTTGCAGCCCTTGGTAATCCTAAAGAGCTCCAAAAACATACAGTGTCACTCGGTATTACCTGTGAAGAGTGTCATGGCGCAGGTGGTCATTTAGACGGCGGTATCGGTGGTGGTATGCCTTCTAACTGTGAGCGTTGTCACCAGCGTTTTAACTTCGTAGAAGAACTTGCGCAAACCCCACAGGGTAAAGAAAAACTGGAATATGCCTTTAACGTGAAGATGAAATCTTCGTGCCCATCTTGTGGTACAGAAGGTTCGCAAATGTTTGCCTCGTCTCACTACGATAAGGGTATGCGTTGTTCTACCTGTCATGATCCACACGAAGTGACTGATGGTGATTGGAAATCCGGTATTACTAAACCAAAACTCATCAAAGAATGTACCGATTGCCATACGGCACAGGCTGAAATTGCGAGTAATACCAAAACCCACAGTAAACAAACTTGTCAAAGCTGTCATATGCCAAACATGGGTAGTTGTGAAAACTTCACCGCGATCCAGTTCCCTGATATGGCCGGTTTCGACAACGTTCGTAAGTCGCACATGTGGAAAATCGATGTTGATCCATTGCGTAAGACACTTAACCCACCTGAAGGTAAGTCTCGCGACTCATCCACTAAGGGCTGGACTGTGGCGAAGGACGAAAATGGCCATAACTACCTCGATCTCATGTGGACCTGTGCTCGTACTTCCGCTTCTGATCACGATGTAGTGGATAATAAAGGTTGCCATAGCCAATTCCAATCTAAGTTGGGTGAGGGTCTGCACTTTAAAGATCAACAGCAAATCTACGGCAAAGTTCAGAAGTGGCAAAAACCAGTGAAAGAAACCTATGCCAAAGTAGAAAAAGCCCTTATTAGCATCGATAAGTCGCCCAATATGGCGAAGTTATCGGTAGAAGATAAGACGCAAGTGCTGTTGTTGACCGATAAAGCTCAAGATGTCCTCAAGCTGATTAAAGCCGATGGTTCATGGGGTGTTCATGGTGCGCGTTACTCACAAAAACGCTTAGATGCCGCCTTGACCTATGTGACCCAAGCCCAAGCCATTATTGATGGTAATGCGCTGAGTGCGAAGAAAATATAGTTTAACTTGAGTCCTAGTCATCCCCGACACCTTTGGGTGTCGGGGAATATGAGAGCCTAATTATGCATAACATGCTTCGTCAAAGTGTAAGCCGAATATTGATGGTGTTGGCCTTAGGCGTGACTGCGATGCCAGTCATCGCCGGTGGTGGTTCAGAAATGTCTGAAGTGCCCTATAACGAAATCCAATTAAATCCCATTTCGATGATGGAAGCGGAAACCTTAGTCGGCAAACAAGGCGTTTATTTTTTCGACGTAAATACACTGGAGATATGGGCAGAAGGTTTTATCCCCGGAGCAGTTTTTTTCAATGTTCAGAATTGGAGAGAGTTACTTCCAAAGAATAAAGATGCAGTCATGGTGTTTTACTGCGCTAACCGCCTTTGCACCAGCAGCAATATGGCGGCGAGAGAAACCATGAAGCTAGGTTACACAGGTGTGCGTCATATGGCCGATGGTATTTATGGCTGGCGTATGTCAGGTCGAGTAACAGAAAAACCTTAGTAACACACAGGACCGATGTTTTATCGGTTTGGTTTGCAGGGCCAAAAGGCGAAACCCACAGGGTTAACATTGTAGAGAACATAAAATGAAAACACGTATGCCAACTTCTTTTATCCCCAAAAGCATCACAGTGGCGACCTGCGCCGCATTATTTGTTTCGGTAGCCAGTTTTGCTGGCACAAGTTTGAAAACCGATGCAGATAAAACCTCTTACAGCATTGGCGCTTCTATTGGTAATTACATTTCTGGTCAAGTCTACAACCAAGTTGAATTGGGTTCAGAGGTGAATGTCGACTTAGTCGTGCAAGGTTTTGTGGATGCGCTTAAAGATAAACAGCAATTAACCGACGAAGAGGTGCTGACCTACCTGAACCAAAGAGCAGAACAACTCAATGCCGCAAGAACAGTCGTTGCTGAAAAACAAATGGCAGAAACTAAAAAGGCAAGTGCGGCATATCTTGCTGAAAATCAAAAAAAGTCTGGCGTTAAAGTTACCGCCTCTGGTCTTCAATACGAAGTCTTAACCCAAGGTAAAGGCCATAAACCCAATCCAGAAGATGTGGTCACAGTGGAATATGTTGGCACTCTTATCGATGGGACTGAGTTTGAAAATACGGTTGGGCGTAAAGAGCCCACTCGCTTTGCATTAATGTCGGTAATCCCCGCTTGGGAAGAGGGATTAAAGTTGATGCCTGTGGGGTCTAAATACCGTTTTGTGGTACCTGCAAGCCTTGCCTATGGCACTGAAGCCGTAGGTATTATCCCTCCTGAATCAGCACTTATCTTTGAAATTGAACTGAAAAATATTGAGAAACCCAGCGAAATGAAAGAGATGAAAAATAAAAAGATGATGCCTGCACACGGTTAATCAGGCTCCTAAAACGAGTTGTTTGGAGAGTGAAATGGAGACTGGAATGGTGAGCTTAGGACTAGGCATTGGCATCAGTTTACTGTTGTTTGTTGCTTACATTTACTGGCAGCACATGCGTCTAAACCTAGTCATGGGAATCGCACAGTTGCCAAACATGTCGAGCAAGGTGCCCTTTGCGATGGGAATCGTCCTAGTGCTGCTTACCCTTGCTATCTACAGTCAAACAGGCCGTTTTAGGGATTGGGATCAAGGTCGGATTGATGAAAATATTGATTATTTAGTCGCGGCCGAGATCACCAAAGCCAGTCGTTGGGCTCAGAGTGAGCCGCAAAACACCTTGGCACTTATGTCATTAGCTCAGGCTTACAATGCGGGAGGTTTGTACTCAGATGCGGTGCTGACCTTAGATAAATTACTTGAAATAGGGGGAGAAGATGCTGAAGTGTTAGGGGCAAAAGCTAACGCGCTTTATTACCGCGAGCTTCGGCAAATGACACCTGAAACCCAAGAGGTGATTGTCAAAGCATTAGCACTCTCTCCCTTTGAGCCTCAAACCCATATGTTACTCGCGGCAGATGCTTACTTGCATGCTCGTAACCAAGAGGCCATTGACCATTGGCAGCTCCTGCTCAAACACAATGGGGACAGTATCAACCGTGAAGCAATCGATAATGCGATTGCAAAAGCACAAAGCAAAATGAATAAAAGATGAAACCCGTTCTATCAACCCTCGCCGTAAAGATCTGTCCCTGCAAGGAATCTGGCGAGGCGTTGATATTTTTAATAAAAGGATAAATAGGATGAAGAAATACTATGCATTGTTGCTGTTAGTGCCCTTGCTATTTGGCTGTAATAAAAGCGAGGCCACAGACCATGTTCATAAAGCCGAGATGATCCACGAGCATGACCGTTGCCATTTATGCGGCATGGTGATCACTAAATATCCCGGACCTAAAGGGCAAGTGCACCTCAAGGCTGAGAAAACGGTACCTAAGTTTTGTTCGGCTCGCGATATGTTTAACTTTGCATTACAGCCTGAAAATAAAAGACAAATTGATTACATGATGGTGCATGACGCGGGCACGACCGATTGGGATCAGCCAGACGATGGCGCCTTTATTGATGCTCAAAGTGCCTTCTATGTTTACGGTACGACTAAGAAAGCTGTGATGGGACCTGCCGTTGCCCCTTTTAGTACCAAAGCTGCCGCCGAAGCCTTTGCTAAGGAATACGGTGGCCGAGTGCTGAGATTTGATGACATCACCCTAGAACTGCTCGCGGGTGATAAATAAGGTTGTGATGATGAAGCTGCGTCTCGTCCTTATTTGGCTGCTGTGCTTTGCCTCTTTCGGTACTTGGGCAGCACTCATTCGGGTAACAGATACAGATTCACTCACTCTTGCCCTTAACAAAGCCCAAGCAGGTGACACCTTAGTGCTAGCCACTGGGGTGTATGAAGGCTCCTTTAAGGTGACGCAATCCATTTCGCTAAAGGGGGAAATAGGCGCGACATTAGATGCACTGCGCCAAGGCAGTGCGTTGGTCATTGAGGCGCCTCAGGTGAGTATTGAGGAGCTCAATATCCGCCACTGGGGACGGGATCTGTATTACCGTGATGCCGCCATTTTACTCAAAAAAGGTGCGGATAATGTGCTGATTAAGGGAAACCGCTTGGTGGGTGATGGTTTTGGTATTTATGGCGAACAGCTAAACTCGCCCACCATCACGGACAATAGTATTAGTGGTAACGGTGCCATTCATGTGCTTGATCGGGGTGATGGGATTTATCTTAAGCATGTTAATTCGCCACATATTGACCGAAATCAGCTGATTTTTGTTCGTGATGGTGTGTATTTAGAGTCCGTTACCCACAGCCGCATTTATGAAAATCAATTCACTAAGCTGCAATATGGCATTCACTACATGTATACCCAAGCCGACGAAGCGTGGCAAAACCAAGCGATTGCCGTCGATGGCGGTTATGCCCTAATGAATTCAACCCATATTTACCTGCACCACAACCGTGTGACTCAGGCGCGGGACTTTGGCATTTTACTCAACATTACTGAGGCATCCCATGTGCAAGCCAATGTTGCGAGTCAAATCCATAACCCTAAGGGCACTGTGGAGCTTGGCAATGAGGGGAAAGGTATTTTTATTTACGCTGCTCAACATAACCGTATTCAAGATAACGAGTTTAGCTACAGCGATACTGGGATCAGTATGGCCATGGGCGGAGAGGAAAATCGCCTTTGGCATAATCGTATTATGGCCAATCAAACCCAAGTTAAATATGTCGGTGAAAGCCAACTTGAATGGAGTTATCAGGGGCAGGGGAATTACTGGTCGGAATATCAAGGTTGGGATCTGAATGGCGATGGATTAGGGGATATTGTCCATAGGCCGAATGACAGTTTAGATAAACTGTTTTGGCTTTATCCTGAAGCCAAACTGTTGATGGAAAGCCCCGTTGTGTTGTTACTGCGCTGGGTGGAACGCCAATTTAAGCCCCAAGTGACGAGCGGTATAAGTGATAGTTTTCCCCTAATGCAAAGTGATGCGCACGTACTGATTGATGGAGGTTCGCGATGAATCATCAAACTTTGACCTGCTCAGCGAATAAGCCTGTAGTGAATGCTGATGTGGTTGTTAAAGCGACAAATATCAGTAAATGCTATGGCAAGTTTAAGGCACTGGATGATGTGAGTTTTGAGGTGTTAGCGGGTCAAGTGATCGCACTCCTTGGGCATAATGGTGCGGGTAAATCTACGTTACTCAAGCTTATTTTGGGATTACTTACCCCCACAAGTGGCCTGCTCCAAGTTCAAGGTCATAGTGTGAGCTCCCAACAAGTGCGGCAGAGTTTGTCTTTAGGCTATTTACCTGAAAATGTGAGTTTTTATGACAATATGACCGCCAATGAGCTGCTGCGATATTTCGCTAAGCTTAAGGGCGTTTCCTTGCCTAAAGTGCATGAATTACTTGCTGAATTTGGTTTAGAGGCCGCTAAAGATAAGCGTTTGAGTACTTTTTCGAAGGGGATGCGACAACGTCTTGGGCTCGCGCAGGCGATATTGGCTGAGCCTAAGGTACTGTTACTCGATGAACCGACAGTTGGCTTAGATCCCTTAGCATCGGCTTTTCTGTATCAAAAAATAGCCCAACTTAAGGCGAAAGGCTGCGCCATTATTATCAGTACCCATGAGTTGGGATTAGTACAAGATCAGATGGATCGCGCTTTGATCTTAGGTCGAGGGCGAATGTTGGCTTCGGGAAGCTTAACCTCCCTGAGAGCGGCGACTCAGTTGCCAAATCATATCTTGTTGCATTTTCTATCTAATACTCAAAGGCAAGCATTGCTAGCAGATCCCATTTTAGCGGCATGTGTTAAGGCAAATACGGGGCAGGGACTCACACTAGCCGTGCCACAGGAGCAAAAGTCAGCCGTGTTAAATCACTTATTACAAAAAGTGCTCACTGGGGATTTTTCTATTGAACCTCCTAGTTTGCAGAGTGTGTTTCATCATTACATGGAAAGTCTTTGCCCCCTTCAGTCGTCAAAAATGCCCACAAAGACTATTAACATAACAGATATAAATCAGGCGATTAATTTGGAATCAGTCCTATGAACCGTTCCGAGGTTTTGCACCATCGTTTAAGTGCTCTGAGCATAGTGAGCACCATAGCCGCCAAAGAGTTTAAGGATAATTTACGTAATCGTTGGTTATGGATGATGGCGGGAATCTTGTTGCTGCTATCTCTGTGTGTGAGTTTTATGGGCAGCGCAGTGTCCGGCAACTTAGTGGTATTTGAGCCTGCCCAAATCCTTTCTGGGTTAGTCACTTTATCGGTATTTATGCTCCCTTTAGGTGCGATTTTGTTGAGTTATGACAGCTTTGTTGGTGAAAAAGAATCCGGCACTCTGTTGTTACTGCTGACCTATCCATTAGCACGTTGGCATCTGGTGTGCGGCAAGTTTTTAGGCCATGCCTGCGTGATGACCATTGCCTGCATTTTGGGCTTTGGTTTAACAGGATTAATACTGATATCACTGGGCGATACTCAGGCCCAGTTATCTATAGCGATCGGGTTTAGCCATTTGATTATGAGCAGTATTTTGCTGTCATTAGTGTTCGTGCTCTTGGGTTATTGGATTAGTTTGTGTGTGCGAGAAAAAGCTAAGGCACTGGGGATATTACTCATTTTATGGTTTGTGCTTGTGCTGGTTTATGATCTGATTTTACTCAGTGCTGTGGTTGGAATGAGTGAGATGTTTAATCGTACTGTATTCAATCTACTGATTTTGTTGAACCCCACTGATCTGTTCCGTGCTTTAAATTTACTCGCGACTCCCTCGGATACACTCGCGGCTAAAAGTAGTCTCACTCTGCTTGCTCAAACTGGGCTTGGCTTACCCTTAATGTATGGTTTGCTGGGTGGCTGGATTGGTGCATTACTTTTGTGTTGTTCTTGGATCTTTAAATACCAAGAAATCTAGTTTAGCGACCTCTGTATTAGTCTAACTTTGTACTTATTAAACAATGACTAAACTGAGTATAGAGTCACACTCTTATATGTTGTTAAAAGGTAAAATTAACCATCTTGACTTGGTGATTGCATATCATCGTTTTCTTGGAAAGAAACAATGTCACATGATGATTGCATGTTGTTAGTGTAATCAAACTTTATCAGTATTGGCTGATCTTTCAGGCGTTTAACATGCATAAAATCACATCTTATTTAATGTTAGATGAACAGGCTAAGGAATTAGTCGATCATGTGAATGGGACAACCATCAGCCTGACTTTTTCCGAAACGGCCTTATTAGTGCTGCTGTTATCATCCACGAATGCCATTTTTACTAAGGAAGAATTGCTGCAGGTCGGCTGGCCTGAAAGGGTGGTTGCTCCTACCTCTTTAACACAATGCATCAGTACCTTACGTAAAAAGCTCGAACCCTATACCGAAGTGCAGCTTAAAACCGTGGCACGCCGCGGTTATCAATTGCATATCTCTGAACAATCCCATGTAAAGATGCTGGCGATCAATGATGCGAATGCAATTCGTGATGCCTTAGTGGGGGTGTCGGTTTGGACTAAAGTTGCTGGTATTGCCCTCTTGTGCGCTATCTTGGCAATCGTTTGGTATGTGAGCGACCATCATGCGGTGGTTAAACAGGTGGCTAAATGGCATGCCGATAAATATATCAGCCTCAATATTGGTGGCACGCTGGGGACGGCGCGAACCTTCTATATTGGTGATGAGGATCGTTTACATCCTTCATGGTGGCAAAAACATTTAGCGCCAGAGGGAAATCACATCAATAACCTTAATTACTTCAGTGCGTTTACCTCAACAGATGGCAAAAATTATTCGATGGCGATTTGCCCTGAGCTGGACGCCGATGCCTGCAGTGGTCACGGCATCATCAATATCACGGCGATAGATGCAAAACCCGCAGGATTAAATATGGCGGAGTTTATTCCGCTGAGCCAAATAATGGAGCAGCGCATTCGCTATAACCGTATTGTCCTCCCTGCGGATGATAAAGGAATGGGTGAGTTACTTGAGCATAATTACCATGCGGATATTTATTTTCCCGTCGCGGGCGAACTCTTAGTTCGTAACGATCTCAGTATGTCTCTGGTCTATGAAGGGCAAAATAAGGGTAAGTTTTATTCGACCTCCTGTATTACAGATCAAGATTGTTTAACGACACCGATTAAATACACTATCCGCGGTGAGTTTGAGCAGTACCAGACCACAATTGATGACCTTAAAGTCGATGTTTTTCACGTTAAAGTGTTACAAAAAGAACTGACAAAACCGGATGAAGTCAGCCATTCTGCTATGCAGTTCTACCGTGAAATTCGTAAGCATGATATCCGTGATGAAGATTTATTTTATTATCGTGTTTATCAAAATGAGCACACGGCAGTATGGATCATTCCTCAGATGGGACAAGTACTTGCGTGGACTCAGTACACTCAGATCAAATTATAAAGTAGTCGTTAGCCAAACTTGATTAAGCCGACATAGCGTCGGCTTTTTTGTGCCTGCAGTTGAGCGCGGTCGTGATGATGCTAAGCTGCGTGTTTAAGCGTCTGGCTCAAATTGTTTGCATTAACTTTCTATCATAAAAATTGGCTTTGTTTTACTTCTTCATTCAGTGCCAGTTACACTGCCAAACCTAGATAAATACAATAATAAAAGAGAGAGGAGTCATTCATGTCGGACCGTCTTATTCCCGTGCTATTACTGTCAACTTCAGTACTGGCTGGGCTCACTGCTTGCAGTGATAACACCACAGAAAGCACCGTAAAAACCAGCGAAAACGCGCCAAAAAGTCAAGACGTTGCGGCTCAAATGCCGATTGGCATTAATGTCGCGGCTATGACGCCAACGGTAAAACCAGGGGATGATTTTTATACCTACGCCAATGGCGAATGGATGAAAACGACGATGATCCCCGCCGATCGCTCCAGCACTGGCGCTTTCCTCGTTGCCTTTGAAGCAACCGAAAAGCATAAAACCAGTTTGATTGCCGATCTGGTGAAAGCGCAACATGCGGCGGGGAGCGACGAAGCGCGTATCGCCGATTTCTACAAGGCTTACACAGATACCGCTGCTATTGATGCCGCAGGAATGAAGCCTGCCGAGGCGGATATTGCCCGTTATGAGGCCATTGCGAGCAAGCAGGATTTATCTGCGGCGTTAGGCGGAAATCTGCGCGCCGATGTCGACCCTCTCAACGCGACTGACTTTTATACCGAAAACCTATTTGGGATCTTCGTAACCCAAGGTTTAGCGACGCCGGGCGAAGTCTTACCTTACTTTTTACAGGGCGGTTTAGGCTTACCTGAGCGCGAATATTACCTGTCTGCCGATCCTAAAATGGTCGACATTCGCACCGCTTACCGCGCTTACATTGAAACCTTGCTTAAAGATGCGGGTGTGAGCGATGCCGCTGTCCGTGCCGATCGTATTTTTGCCCTTGAAAACAAGATTGCCGCGGCCCACGCCAGCCGTGAAGCAAGCGAAGATTTTACCCAGTCTTCGGGTGTATGGAGCCGTGCTGACTTTGATGCCAAAGCACCGGGCATCGATTGGACTGCCTTTCTAGCGGCGGCGCAACTGGGCAATCAGCCTAAATTTGCGGCCTACCATGCGACGGCGATTACGGGACTTTCTGCGCTTGTGGCCTCTGAGCCTTTAGAAGCATGGAAAGATTGGCTCGTGTTCCACCATATCAACGGCCATGCCGATGTGTTGCCATCGGCTATTGACAACGCTTCGTTTGCTTTTAATGGCACTAAGCTTTCTGGCACGCCAGAGCAGCGCAGCCGCGATAAACGTGCCTTAGCGGCACTCGACCAATATTTAGGTGATGCCGTAGGCCATGCCTATGCCGAGCAATATTTCCCCGCTTCGGCCAAAGCAGAAGTCAGCACTATGGTGGATAACATAGTGGCCGCCTTCGGTCAGCGAGTGGAAAAACTCGATTGGATGGACCCTTCAACCAAGAAAGAAGCCCTTGCAAAAGTGGCCACTATGGCGGTGGGCGTGGGTTATCCCGACAAATGGCGCAATTACGACAGCTATGCTGTGACTGCGACCAATGCCTACGCCAATGCCATCAATGGCGAAAAAGTGGAGTACAGCCACCAGTTAGCCAAGATTGGCAAACCAATGGATAAAGGCGAGTGGTGGATGACGCCGCAAGTGGTGAATGCGGTGAATTTACCGGTGCAAAATGCGCTTAACTTCCCCGCGGGTATTTTGCAACCGCCATTCTTCGATGCTAAAGCCGATGCCGCTTACAACTATGGCGCGATAGGCGCTGTAATTGGTCATGAAATCAGCCATAGTTTTGATAACAATGGTGCGGCTTTTGACTCGACTGGCGCTATGCGTAACTGGTGGACGCCCGCCGACTTTGCTCAATTTGATAAGCAAGGCGATGCGTTAGCGCAGCAGTTTGATGCTTATGCGCCTTTCCCTGATTTACACGTGAATGGCAAGTTGACCTTAGGTGAAAACATTGCCGACGTAGCAGGTTTAGCCGCCGCTTATGATGCTTACCACGCCTCGCTTAAAGGCAAAGATGCCCCAGTGATTGGAGGCTTTACTGGTGATCAACGCTTCTTTATCGGCTTTGCGCAAACCTGGGCCACTAAGATGCGTGACGAAGCCCTGCGTGCTCGGGTGGCAACCGATGGACATGCCCCCGGCATGTACCGCGCGCTGACCGTGCGTAACTTAGATGCTTGGTATACTGCATTCGATGTTAAGCCTAGCGACAAGCTGTATTTGGCCCCAGAAGATCGCGTTAAGATCTGGTAAGTTTACTGGGTTGATTTGAAAAGAAGGGGAACGCTAGCGTTCCCTTTTTTATTAACGATTTTGCAGTCGGTTGTAATCCAGCCACCCACTTTCTATCGGGTGATTGTCGAAAAAGATCTGATTGAGTTCGTCACTAAAGGCCCAAAACTTCGGATCAGTACGGCGTACACCCACCATATCTAACAGTGCCTCATAGTCTTTTTCAGTTTGCATTTTCTCTACTGTCGCTACGACGTTAGGCAAGTCCTGTTCTTTCACTTGCCAAAATGCCTCAGGATAACTGCCCAATAAGCCATGCACTAAAGTGACGTCATCTTTAGCGGGTTCGCGGTTACTTGCCTCATTAAACAGGCTCGAAATATTCCGATGGGCGCTATTGCGAACTAAGGTAAATATCTCAGCTTTACCCGCTTTTTCAGGTTCGACCATGATCATGGTTAGTTCAGGTAACAGGGTCGCTTGTGTGCCTTTTAATCGATCTAATGTGTGTAAAAGTGCTTTGCTATGTATTTGCAAGCTGCTGTTTTCTATGTGATATCGATTGGGTTGAACCTTAGCAACCTTCTGTCCGAGTTTTTGATACAGCTCGCCCTTTAGATCGGCGCTAAAGTAGAGTACGCCCGTAGGCTGATGAAAGGTGTTGATATCCCCTGCGATAAAGGCCGTGAGCTGAGTACCTGCCCCTTGATACCAATCACTCAACTGCTTGCGTCTTTCCTCCTGCGGCAATAGGGTCAGGAAATTCGATTCCCCCTCCATCCGTAAAAAATCCATGTATAAGCGAGTTAATAGCTGGTGGCCGTAGTTACCATAAACATCGAAACCCGCGACCAATAAATAGTGGATACGCTCCAGCAAGGCATAATCGATAATCCAAGCCGTTTTGGGCGGTTCGCCGACTAAGCCTTTCACCACAGTGGCATTGTCGAAGTGGCGCAGCACTGTCAGGCTGGCATTATCATTGTTGTCGTCGCCATCCCAGAGTCCGTCTATGGTGAGGTGCTGGCCGTTTTTGAATTTCTCGTTCAAGAACTGATTACGCGCCCGCATATATTTGCCTTGCTTGGCGGCATATTTCACCCAAGTTACTGCGAGTGCAGTGCTTTCTTCCTCTGCAGGCATACGTAGATTTTCAAGTTGGGAATGGTAAAAGGCGCTAAAGTCAGTGTCGTCCATATAATCTGGAGTCACAAAGTACACCCAGAATCTATCGTTAATGACATTGAGCGCCACCTGACCACGGCACACTGGGCCTTTGATAAAGCCCATAATGGTATCTTGGGCGCGGGTCAGCATAAATCGATAGCGCGCACTGGCAGGAATTTGAATAAAAGCTTCAAAGGGATTGGCCGCAACGCTCGGCTTGTAGCTCGGCAGTTGAGTGACTGAGTAATCCGCATCGATAAACCATTGTTGCCAGTTATCCAGCAAGCCGGTATTCAAAGCGTAGGGGATATGGGTTTTATCGACTATGGTTGCCCGATAAGGCCGAAAGCGGTAATAGACTCGCTCCACCTTAGGATCATCGAAGGGACGACGGGAGGCGATAATATCCAGCGCTTGCCCCGGCGGCGTCCGAGAACGCACTAACTCGAAGAATAAAGGCTGGGCGTTCGGCTGATTCAAAGACTCAAAATATAAATGGAAGGCAAACAAATGCTCGTAGATGTAGCGTGCACTTAATTGGCTTTTTAAACTGTCGCCGTTTAAAAACGTCTCCCAGAGGGTTATTTCTGCAATAAATTCAGGTGTAAGCGCTTGTGCAAACGGCAGTGGCGCACCTTGCTCGAGCCAGTGCATCAACACTTGATGTTCATTCGCATTCAGTGCTGGCAAGCCATAAGGCATACCTGCAAGGGGCTGGCTTTGCTCGTATTTGTCCATTTCCTCTAGGCTGGCGCATTGCTGAACTCTGTCTAGGCTGAAATCAAAACGCTTATCTAAAATCTTGTCTTCGGGCAGGGGATGCATTTGCTTAAGCGTGAGCATTCTGGCTAATACCGAGGCTTGGGTATTGGCTTCTGGGGTTTGATCGCGCTCGTTTAGCATGGGGTAAAACCCGCGTTGACGCCAAGCTTCTGGGGTAAAGGCATCGACAAGTAAGCGATTAGGTGTGGCAGCGACTAAGCGTGTGCCTTGGTAAACCTTTTCCTTACTTGCCCCACGCTCTATACCTTCGCTTGAGGTCATTTTTAACTGACAGGGGGCATCGTAACAGGCATGACATACCACGCAGCGGCTATTGAGAATAGGCTCAACTTCTTTGTGCACAAACTCGGCCTGTTGAATAAATTGGTCGTTCAGCTGTGCATTTTCGACGCGTTTTTGCGGTGAGCTAGTGCCAAACAGACGATTGAAATCGATTTGCGCTACGCTGGCACAACCCGTCGCTAACAGCACTGTGACCAACAACAACCTCTTCCATCCCCCTTTTATCGCGTTCATTCACCGCTCCTTCATTTGCCGCATGCTATTTAGCAGAGTTAGGCTTTTTAGCCCACTGATAAGTATCACTTTAGCAGAAGAGTGTGTTGGATTTGAAATTTGCAGCCAGATGTTGTTCAAGGAGCTGACTTAAGTTGCCCTACAGATTTTTGGTCGCTGCTCGAAACTTGGGTAAGATAGCGGCTATAAAAGCGTACCTGTGATGGCTGTATTAATTGCTCCAGTATTGTTGTGGCAATAACAAAAGGATGAAGTATGACTGCTGATAACCGCTATTTTTACGAACCGAGCAAAGGCCATGGCCTTGCACACGATCCTTTAAATGCGATTGTGGGGCCTCGACCAATTGGCTGGATTTCATCACGGAATGCCGAGGGGCAACGCAATCTCGCACCTTACAGCTTTTTCAATTGTTTCAACTACAAACCACCCATCATCGGCTTTGCCAGCACAGGTTGGAAAGACAGTGTCGCCAATATCGTCGAAACAGGGGAGTTTGTGTGGAACCTCACCACTCGCGGCTTAGCCGAGCAGATGAATCAAACCTCCGCCATGCTGCCACGCGGTCAAGATGAGTTTAGTTTTGCAGGACTCACGGCTAAAGCTGGCACCATTGTTAAGGCCGATTTAGTGGCTGAAAGCCCAGTAAACTTCGAATGCAAATTGTCCCAATGTATTCAACTCACCGCCGCCAATGGCGACAAGATTGATACTTGGTTAGTGTTAGGTGAAGTGGTGGCCGTGCATATTGCTAAGCATTTACTCAATGCCGAGGGGATTTATCAAACTGCCCTTGCCGAGCCCGTATTACGTGCCGGTGGCCCATCGGCTTATTATGGGATCTCCGAAGATCTGCGTTTCGATCTACATAGACCACAAGTGTAAGGGGTTGCTCAGGTGCCGCAGGGCTTTGGGTGTTCAAACTTCGTTTAAGTTTTTGACTTATGAGTTTTGGTATCTCATGGCAGAGCAATCTAAAGCTTTTTTTAAAATCAAAGTCAAAGTCGTGGGGCTTCACCCCACACCCGACCAAGGAGGACTGCTCGTCCTATCCTCCTTGGATGCTCCATGACGCCCCTAGCGAAGTTACATGCATTAGTTACTTGTCTCATACTCCAATAAAAATCGCCTAACGGCTCAGATGGCACATCCATGTGCCTCCGAGCCTGCGCCATCATCCATGATGTCGCCACGGCATTTTTATTTGCGTATTTCGACAACTTCGCCGGGGGAGGTGAACTCCTGCTATTTCGGGGTTAGCTATTAATCTCAAAAGAGCGCTCGGTTCTATCTTTTACTGTTGCTTGAAGACAACGTTAAAGCAGATTATGTTATTGTTTTAAAATGGAACGCTGATTTTTTGTTAGGTATTAAATATATGTCTGGTAAGCGTCACCACTTTGTTCCTCGATTTCTCCAAGCTGGATTTGCTAGTCATACAAACGGTAGCGAGACTTTTACGTGGGTATATCGTAAGGATTTAAAGATCTTCAATACTAATACGATCAACATTGGTATAGAAGGGCAGTTTTATTCACTAAATGGGGATACGCAGGTCGATGACAATATAACAGTTGCTGAAGTTCGCCACAGTGCTTTAGTTGAAGAATTACGCAATGCAAGAGATGATTCAGTGCTTAACAATAAGGCAATTGCTGAATTGCTCGCGCATTTTGAAGTAAGAACTCGCTACCTACGCCAAAGTTTTTGTTGTTCTGTCAATGTTCTGATTGAGGAGTCACTTCGGTTCGTCGAGGACAAGCATGCATTTGAGCGGTATGTACAAAATAGGATATTTAATGACCCAAATACTCTACAAAATGCAATTACTAATGAATTGAAGTTACGGTATCTTTCTGACTCAGTCCCAGAAGAGTTTATCAATATTATTCAGTCTCTTATTGAACAGTCTTTGCCTAATATTTTTGATTATTTACCTGTGATAGTAGAACAATTTCGAATAGCAGTTCCGGAGATTATAAAATCATCGGCTAAATCTGGTCATCTAAAAGGGTTACAACAGACGATAGCTCCACCATTAAAAACAGATATTTATGAACGCTTAGTTTATAGGATCATACATACCCAAGATATGGTAGTTCCATTGGGAGACTCTATGCTTGTTTTTCAAGTAGAAGGTGATAGAACTTTCAAGCCGTTCACTGAGAAGGATGATCATGTACAAGCGGTTTATTTACCACTTTCTTCTAGCTGTATTTTAGTTGGAAGTGCGAATGATACATTTTCAGATATATCGTTTCTTCCTACAGTAATTGCACAATGTTCACTCGAATATTTTATCAGTGCTACTAACAGCGCTGAGAATAGTATTCTTCAAAGTCGTATCGGCGAGTTTGCGTACATACTTTCTCAAGATCAGATTAAAGCCCTTGTCGATGGTGTAACTAGTGAAGCTATAAAGCTTTCGAATGGACTTTAAATAGCTAAGGAGAGATAAGTGCCTTTTGATTTATCGGAAGAACAATTAGTCCTAACTGAACAAGAGTTGGGTTCAACATTGCCACGCGAATATCGTGAAGCAATGAAATTAGATAATGGTGGCGAGGCTGCTACGGCAGAAGATGATTGGGAGTTGTACCCGATTAAAGATACTTCCGATAGAAAACGAATTTCCCGCACTTGTCATCACATCCTTTATGAAACTAGTTCCTGCAAAGGGTTCGGTCATTTCCCTGAGAATGCCATCACAATTGCGGGCAATGGGTTAGGTGACCAAATGGTTTTTATAAAAGAGTCAGGCAGGTTTTTGGACACGGTTTATTTGTGGCTTCATGAAACTGGCGAGCTTCAACAATTAGCCGCTTCTTTTAATGGAATTAAAAAGCTATAAATAGTGATAACAGTATGATTAAAATTAAATTTTTAACTCGTTAGCTACAGATAATACCTATCACCTGCGAAGTTGCTGAAGGGGTTGAAGAAAATCGCGTGAGCGATTTTCGAATAAGCACGAAGCCAGTCACTAATGAATGTAACTTCGCTAGGGAGAATGCTGCGCAGCAGCGTTATGAACGAGAGTCATGGATGACGAACTGGCAGTTAGATATGGAAGTTGTTCGTCTTGGAGAATCCAAGGGCGAAGGCCTACGGCCGCTTTGAGCGCGAGATATGGATATCGAGCTGGCTATTTAACATGGACGTTTTTGATAGGACGAGCAGTCCTCATTGGTCGGGTATGGGGTGAGTGACAATTGTCTAACGGTGAGCTGAGCGGCAACAGCGATCTTATCCACACGCCTCAGTGCTTCGACTCTAAATTCAGCGATTTTCTATGTCGCCATGATTCACCTTGCTAAGTGATTTAACTCACTTAGCAAGGTGTCTAAAGGTGTTGCTAGGTCTCAAATAGTCTACTGGTCAAATCCGTTGCGATTCTGACTGCTGAGATTATGCTAACTCAGGCACTGCAGAACCACTTCGTTCAACCCTACAAGCTCCAAAGTGAATAACCTGATATTCTGCTCCAGATTTTTTGATCGCTTCAAAAATATCAGAGAGATGTCGTTTATGCTTTTTATCCGTGACCAATGCAATATCAACATCTGGACTATATTTTCCATTTTGATGTTGCTGTATTAAGGCATGAGTATTTTCATGATGGTATAAGGCATAATCTTTCACTCTCCCGCCCTCAGTGACGCCATCTTTCTTATAAGTCGCCAAGTTCAGCATGTCATCTCGAATACTCTCAACCGACTTATTTCGACTATTCGCTAAGAGAACTAAATCGCTTTCACTGAGCCCTAGATGGGGCTCTAATCCTTTAAGCGCATCATTTGGTCGTTTATTCACTTCTGAAAGTACACTCGGCCCTTTAGTGAAGTTTTTATCCTCAGTATAGAAATCTATACGTAATCCAGTGGGTACATGTGTCCATCCATCACCGACCTGGCGGCGAAAGGCGGTTGACTTATTCTCAAGCTCTTTCCATCCGCCGTGAGTCAAAATAACTAATTGTTTAGCATGACCTGTTTGGCTTATCGCTATGCCATTATGATTGAAGACCCTTGGTGATATTTGTGCTGCTACATTTGGGATATTCCGAACACTTTTTACATTTTTGGAAAAATCATTTTCGCTTTTCCCTACAGTGCCAAATATTGATTGAGTGGAAGCTATGGGAATAATGGGTGATAAAATTGATTTTGGCATACAGACCTAAAAAGTTGAACTATAAGAGTTGGCATTCTTATCTTATATATCATTAATATCACTAGAAAATTTCCGAAGTATTCTGTAAAAATATTCCGTTAGTTCTTTTTACACTGAAAGAGATAAAAGAATAGATACACCTAATCTTAATGGCGCGTAGTCAACTTCTGGCTATGTGATTCTCCGTGATGAGGATGCCGGGTTTATGAAAGCACCGGGATTACATTGGCAAGATGATCTTAGTCTTATAGTCACTAGACCGATAAGAGCGGACTGATAAGTGGTGAGCTGGCATTTAGCTTCTTCTGTCACGAGTGTTCTTCTCCTGAGGTTGAAGTCGTGATGATTGAAAGCCAGATTAATCTAAACTATAGGGTATGTGGGCTGTGAAGAGATTCACAGCAGATGTAGTTTATATCTTTACTATCTGTTAGTAATTTGATGACCCGCCCATTGTTAAACTTTCAGCAATCATGGCAGTAAAAAAGACTTTCAGGTTTCTGAGGAGTTTAGGGAGATTAAGCACTGGCATGTAAGTGACCGTTGGCGGCATGGATGCCGCCGTCGAGCCTATAGGGATATATTTACGGCGAGTCACTGGAATGACAGTGCTTAATAATTACATTATTCGCTGACTTGAAAATTTCTAGATCTTTAGAACACACCAATAAGTGAAATACGGCGTAATGTAAAAACAAAACCCCAGTAAAAACTGGGGTTTATTATTTAAGCCTATGCTGGCAAACGTTAGCCAGCCAAGCATACAAATTATCGCGTTATTTGATAAACGCGAACGCATCACCGTAGAGATGTGCTTCTTCTACACCAATCTCGCGGAAGATTTCCCGTGCTGCACCCACCATGTCGAAACGGCCAGCGATATAGATGTCGTAGCCATTTAAGCTGACAAAATCTTGTTTGATTTGCGCTAACAGATTAGCGGTTTTGCCTTGCCAATTAGCGGGAGCTTCTTCGATAACTGGCACGAAGTGTAACCAAGGGTGAGCGTCGTGCCACTCGCGGGCGATGGTTTCAAAATACATGGCATCTTGGGTGCGACAACCCCAATACAGCATAGTTTCAACTTGTTGGCCGAGGGCGATTTGGTGCTCAATGATACTTTTAATGTAAGAGAAACCTGTGCCGCCGGCGATTAACAGGCGAGGACGAATGCTTTCGTGACGCAGGTGGGCTTCGCCGCCTGGGGCTTCGATGTCGATAGTGCTGCCGTCAATAGCGCAGGCTTTCAGGCGCTCGACCACTTGCATTGGGTAGCTTTCACTTACAGCGGCGCCAATGTGTAATTCGATCAGCTCGGCGTTTGGCGCTGATGCGATAGAGAAGGGGCGTTTATCTTTTTCACCCATGACAACACATAAGTATTGCCCCGCTTGGAAATCGAAGGCGGTTTCAGGCCTTAACAATACTTGATATACGGCATCGTTAAATGGGTTAACTTTCTCTATCTTACAACGTATGGTTTTCATCAAACTTCCTTTGCACCTTTCTTCAACAGTATGTGTCTAGGTGTCGCTTTAGAGGCCTGTTATTGGCCTATTCTCTTGGCTAAAGCCGATACTTGAGTAATGGCTTAAGCTGAATTATAGGGTTGGGCTGTCGTCTATGCCTAACTCATCCCAGATTGAGTCGATCTTTTGTTTTACTTTTGGATCCATCACGATTGGCGTGCCCCATTCGCGGTTGGTTTCACCTTCCCACTTATTGGTGGCATCGAGTCCCATTTTTGAGCCTAAGCCCGCAACGGGTGAAGCAAAATCGAGGTAGTCGATCGGGGTGTTTTCGATCATCACGGTATCGCGTTTAGGGTCCATACGGGTGGTGATCGCCCAGATCACATCCTGCCAGTCACGGCAGTTCACATCTTCATCCACTATGACAATAAACTTAGTGTACATAAATTGGCGCAGGAAAGACCAAGCGCCCATCATCACTCGTTTGGCATGTCCCGGATATTGTTTGCGAATGGAGATCACTGCCATGCGGTACGAACAGCCCTCAGGTGGCAGATAAAAATCAACGATCTCAGGATATTGCTTACGCAAAATCGGCACAAACACTTCGTTTAATGCGACCCCCAGCATGGCAGGCTCATCCGGTGGACGGCCAGTGTAAGTGCTGTGGTAGATGGCATCTTTACGCTGAGTGATGTGAGTAACGGTAAATACTGGAAACTTATCGGTTTCGTTGTAGTAACCCGTGTGATCGCCGTAGGGGCCTTCTTCCGCCAGTTCCTCAGGATCGATATAGCCTTCGAGGATGATTTCACTGGTGGCGGGCACTTCTAAGTCACAGCTTAATGCCTTACAGACTTCGGTACGTTCACCGCGCAGTAAACCGGCAAAAGCGTATTCGCTCATGGAATCGGGGACTGGGGTGACGGCACCTAAAATGGTCACAGGATCGGCGCCGAGTGCGACCACAACCGGATAACGCTCACCGGGGAATTGTTGTTTAAAATCAGCAAAATCTAACGCGCCGCCACGGTGGGATAACCAGCGCATAATCAGCTTGTTTTTACCCAGTAATTGTTGGCGATAAATGCCTAAATTCTGACGACTCTTACGCGGGCCTTTGGTGATGGTTAAGCCCCAGGTCACTAGTGGTGCGACATCGCCCGGCCAGCAATGCTGAATAGGCAATTGGGTTAAGTCGACCTCATCGCCGGTTTTGATGATTTGTTGGCAAGGCGGATTACGCACTGTCTTTGGCGGCATATTCAAGGCTTGCTTGAACATAGGGATCTTAGCGATCGCGTCTTTAAAACCGCGTGGCGGCTCGGGTTCTTTTAAAAAGGCTAACAGTTCGCCTACTTCGCGCAGGGCTAATGGGTCGTCTTTGCCGAGTGCCATGGCCACACGTTTTGGCGTACCGAACAGGTTTACCAACACGGGCATGTGATGATTTTTGGGATTTTCAAATAATAACGCAGGGCCTTGAGCGCGTAATACGCGATCGGCGATCTCTGTCATTTCTAAATGAGGATCAACTGGGTAGCTAATGCGTTTGAGTTCGCCATTGGCTTCTAAGTGATCAATAAAGCTGCGTAAATCCTTAAAACTCATGTGGAAATAGCCTCTGCGGTGAAAATCCGTGTGGCGCGCACTATAGCATTTTTCTGTTTTAGGGTTAACCAATTCAGTGATCTTCAAGCTTAGGAAGCGTAAAATGGTTACCAGTAAGTCGCGATAGATCTCGCTTACGCCCTTTATTTCGAGGTTTATATGAATATTCCTGTATGGTTTGCTCAAGAAAAGTGTGTTCAAACTCAATCACATGGCGCGCATAAGCGGTCGCTAAAGTGCTTGGTTTTATCGCTTGCCGTGGGGATCTCACTTTTGGGGGCGCTCAGTGTGCCGACTGTGGCGGTGGCCGGAAATAGAGGCTATTCGGATCAAGACGAACGTCACGGTCATCGTGATAGCCACAGTCGTGGCGATAGTCATTACAACAATCGTCATGACAATTATTACGACAACCGCCATGTGCGTAAAGATAATCGCCATTATCGTCCCTATTATCGACCTTATTACCCTTGGGGTTTAGGACTGGGTTTAGGGCTCGCTACGGGGTGGGGATCGGGTTGGAATGTCGGTTATGGTGTGAACACCCATTGGAACAATGATTGGGGTTGGAATACATCGCGTGACGCCTACGCTCTAAATTACTGGAACTCGCCCTATTCGGGCATAGGTTTGTCGATTCCTATGGCCTACGACGATGAACCTGTGGCCATTTCTGCACCTGTACGGGTAACAACCAGTATGCAGTATTCTGCGAGTGAAGGCCGTATGGTGTCGAGTATGCCTGTAAATATGGCCGGACAATCGACTGGGCAACTGGTGTCGCAAACTAGTAACGGCACAGGCAAAACAGTTGCGACTCCGCGCCCACGCGCACCGCACAGTGTGTCTAGCTTGCCGAGCAATGCTAGGGTTGTGCAGCAGGATGGTCGTACACTTTACGAGTGGCAAGGCACGCTTTACGCCTACGACTGGAACAGTCAAACCTATCAAGAACAGTTAGTCAGATAGATTTACATTACGTAAATGACTGAGAAATTGGAGCCCCTTAGTGGGCTCCAATTTATTTATCATCTTTTATTATCTTTTATTAGTTATTTATCAGCTAGTTGTCGTTTTATAGCATAGCGGAGAAGAGGTTTGAATACTGTTAGAAATCAGGCTGCCCAAAACCAGCATAAGGGCGCCAGTACATTATGGGTGTTACTTGCCTTAGCACTCGGAACATTCGCTTTAGGCACCACAGAATTTGCTTCCATGACCTTAGTGCCTTATATCGCGAGTGATTTAGGGGTAGAGGTTGCCCATGTGAGTTATGCCATTAGTGCCTATGCGCTGGGGGTTGTGGTCGGTTCGCCAATTATCATGGTGCTAGCCGTTAGGGTCAGACGGCGAACACTCTTGATTGCCTTAGCCGCGTTAATGGCGGTGGCCAATGGCTTAAGTGCGTTAGCGCCATCATTGAATTGGTTAATCTTTTTTCGTTTTCTCAGCGGCTTGCCCCACGGCGCTTATTTCGGCGTGGCTATGTTGCTCGCCGCCTCTTTAGTGCCACCAGAAATGAAGGCCCGCGCCGTATCGCGGGTGATTATTGGCCTTACGCTGGCGACGATTATCGGTGTGCCGTTTGCGACTTGGATGGGGCAAACTGTGGGCTGGCGCTCGGGCATTGGCATAGTGGCGATTCTGGCGACCATTACCGCGATAATGGTGTATTTTTTAGCACCTAATCAAGCCGTGCCCGCTGATGCGAGTCCCAAAAAAGAGCTACAAACCCTTAAAAATCGTGAGGTCTGGCTGACGCTCGGCATCGCCGCCATTGGCTTTGGCGGTATCTTCTGCGTGTATACCTATCTGGCTGAAACCTTAATCCAAGTGACACAAGTCGAGCCGTTTAAGATCCCAATCATGATGGCAGTATTTGGTATTGGCGCAACATTGGGGACCTTAGTGTGTGGTTGGGCGGCGGATAAGTCGGCCTTAGCGGCGGCGTTTTGGTCGTTAGTGTTAAGCACTGTGGTATTAGCGATTTACCCGAGTTTGACCGGACATTACTGGGCGCTGATGCCCGTGGTATTTTTTGTCGGTTGTGGGTTAGGGCTCGCCACTATTGTGCAAGCCAGATTGATGGATGTGGCACCCGATGGGCAAGCCATGACAGGCGCTTTAGTGCAATGCGCCTTTAATCTTGCCAATGCAATTGGCCCTTGGGTGGGCAGTTTAGTTATACTGTCTGGACAAGGCATTGCCGCGACAGGTTATGCGGCGTCTTTGTTGTCATTGGGAGGACTGTTGATGTGGTGGCTGACCCACAGAGAAAGCCGTCGCGTCGTTACCCTAAATACAGCGAACTGCGCCGACTAGCGAGTGCTAAGGAAGAGACGCAGTGGTCATATTCTGCGTCTCGAATCCGCACATTTAGCCCCTTTGTATGGTGATATCGGCGATATAACCATGCTCTGTGGCAACTAAGGCTTGTTTGAGCATGCCTGCCGCTTCATCGGCGGACATAAAGCTTGAGGTATCTAAAGCCTTACCGCTACTGGGCCAAAAGCCTGTGTCCATGCCGCCGGGATACACGGCAATCAACTTCATTGGGCTTTGTTTAAGCTCTAATCGCACCGACTCGATAAATCCCCGCACCGCCCATTTTGCCGCGCAGTAAGTGGATTCTCCCGCCTTGGCGGCCAGTGCTGCGGTGGACATGACCACAACCACAGTGACTGCTTGATCTTTATAGCGTTTCACTAATTCCCGCACTAACAGAATCGTCGAAGTGACATTGTTATTGAGCAGGCTTTGGATATCGCTCGCCCCTTGGGTTTCAATTGCACCAAAGTAGCCGCTGCCCGCGCAATGGATCACGGTCTTAGGGGCTTGCGTTAGGCCATCGAACAGGGCTTCGAGACTCGATTCACTGGCGAGATCGGCGGTGATAGCAGCGATCGTTTTGTTGGAGAAAGGCGTTAATGCATTGGCGACGGTTTGCAGGCGCTCGGCATGGCGACCTGTGAGTGTCAGTGCTTCATTCTCTTTGGCGTAGAGCGATGCGAGCGCCGCGCCTAAACCACTGCTGGCGCCGGTAATTAATATCATAGTGACCTCGGTTAATGCTGTCTTGGTTTGAAAACCGCATCTTAAATCTAAGTGCGCTTCAATTCATGGGAAGGCGAGCGGTTAGATTAAGGTAAATAGTGGCTGATCGAATGCCACTTCATCGCCGTCTTTGGCCCAAATAGTGCTGACCACGCCATCGCGCTCGGCTTGGATGGGATTCATCATTCTCATCGCTTCGATAATGCAGATCACTTCACCTTGGCTCACACGTTGACCGACTTTAACCAGCGGCACATCATCGAGTTCTGCCGCCGCGTAAAAAGTGCCGACCATAGGTGAGACTTGTAAAAAACCTTCTGTACTTGGCGAAATGCCTGTCTGCTTTGCCTGTTCATTCAAAGGCGCCACAGGTGCTCTGGGGATCGCTTGCTGTGATTGCACATTGGCTGGCATAGGGCTGTAGCGGGTGATGCGAATTGATTCTTCACCTTCGGTGATCGCCAGTTCTGCTATGTCAGATTCTTGTACTAACTCAATGAGTTTTTTAATTTTACGAAGATCCATTGCCATTTATCTGCCCTTGCAAAGCACGCTATTGAATAGAATTTACTGTGGCTGGTTGAGCCGCTTAATGGCCGCCGCCAGCGCAAACTCATAACCCTGTGAACCGAAACCGCAAATCACACCTATCGCCTTATCGGAAAAATAGGAATGGTGGCGAAAGGCTTCACGGGCGTGCACATTGGATAAATGCACTTCAAAAAAAGGAATTGCCACCCCAAGCAAGGCATCACGCAGGGCGACGCTGGTGTGGGTAAAGGCGGCGGGATTGATAATAATCATCTGGGCATCGGTTGCATGAATCGCATTGATTAGCTCAAATTCGGCGTTGGACTGAATATGTTCGAGCTCAACTCCCGCCAACTTTGCCTGCTGATTTAACTCCGCCACTATGTCGGCTAAGGTTTGATGACCATAAACGCTGGGCTCGCGGCGGCCTAAGAGGTTGAGATTGGGGCCATTGACGAGCAAAATTTTGTGACTCATTGCGCTTTCCTTTACGGCATGCCTTGGGATTTATGCTGGGATTAAAGTTGGAATAAATTTATTTCAGTTTTCTACATAGGCCATTAACTTAACCTGTTCAAATCGATTTTGCATTATCCGTTAGTCAATTGTGTGCGAGCTGATCATGTGCGAGCCGATTATACCTTTGAAATCCTGTGCCATTGTTGGCTGGGTTCAATTGCGGTTATTTCTCTGGTACCGAGTTAGCAATTGCCTAAGTTGACTGTCAGTTGAGTTAATTGTCATCTAAGTTAACTGTCACCTAAGTTAATAGTCACTCTTCTGTTGACGCATGGCCTTAGTGGCACCTTTTTGTTTCTTGGTTTCTAATCGCCGAGTTTGGCTGCCTTTAGTGGCGCGGGTGGGGATGCGTTTTTTCTGCACTTCACCGACACTGGCAATCAAGGCGATAAATTGCTCCAAGGCTGTTTGGCGGTTGGCATCTTGGCTGCGACTCGCTTGACATTTGATGATGATTTTGCCGCTTTTAGTGATGCGGTGATCCGCCTTGTTGAGCAAGCGTTCTTGGTAAAACTCGGGTAATGATGAGCTTTTAATATCGAAAATCAGCTGCGCAGCGGTGGACACTTTATTTAAGTGCTGGCCGCCTGCACCACTCGAACGGATAAATTGCCACTCGATTTCATTTTCCTGAAGTTCCACACGGTTTGAGATTTTTATCATGGCAAACTTAGGCATTTTTCAGCATGGATTGAGAAGCCATCAATAATGACTTATGGCTTTCCAATAGATTTGTTATCATCGGGCGCATTCTTTGCCGCTGCATTGGCTAAAGCCATTGCCTGCAAAAGTGTTCTCGATTCGGAGTGCCTCTATGTTATGCCAAATCCCCGATATTGCTAAGGGTGTTATCAGTCTTTTTGCCAGTGGCCGACTATCCTCCACCGATTATCGGACCCGTTTACAGCCAGCGATTAAGAGTTATCGTAAGGATTGGGGCCAAGTTTGCCTGTATATTGAGGCGGATGTGTTACTCGAAGGCTGGGAATTTGAGTCGCTGACTGGTAGTGGTGAAGTCCAGTTACCGAATTTTGAAGCCTTAGTATTTGTGGGCGGCCCTGATTGGGTAGGAAATGCGGTGCGCTTACTCGGGCCTTTTATGCAGGGCGAAGTGGCTTGGTTTCCACTCGAACAGAAAGCCAAAGCGATTGCTTGGATCACTAAGCGTTCGAATATTTAATGGTCTAATTTAGGCCATATTTACAAGGAATTAAGTATGTCATTATTGAAATCGGGCTCTGTTTCTTCGCTGACAGTTTCTAAGGTCAGTGCGATTGCGTTAGTCTTGGCATTTACCGCTGGACTGAGTGCCTGCGCGCCAGAAGTGGGCAGTGATGCTTGGTGTAAACAGATGAAAAATAAGCCGTCTGGCGATTGGACTGCTAACGAAGCCGCTGATTACGCTAAGCACTGTGTATTTAAATAAGCACTGTGTATTTAAATAAGTGCTGTGTGTTTAAATAAGCACTGAGTGTTTAAGTCAGCGTTAGCCTTTAGAGATCACAGCTTGAAAGACTTTGCTTGCGAGCTGTGAACTTATGTTTATCATACGGGTCAGATGTTCGGTTATCCGTTATCCGTTATTTGCTATAGGTGATATTTGAATTCTACCGCTAAGCCATTTTTTACTCGAATGGTAACCCTACTGATAGCCATTATCGTGCTGCAATTTGCCGGCGCGAATTTGGGTGCGCATCAGTTACATGCGGGCAATGGTGCGGAAGAAGCTGAGAATCATCCCCATCTGCAATTTAGTGCCCAAGTGACCACTTTGGCCCAATGTGTCGATTGCGTTTGCCCAAGCGAGCAAGCCTTAGGCTTTGCGGACTCCACGGGTGTCACCAGTAATCACGCGGGTGAGAACCAAAGCAACGGATTTCATTCCCACTTAGTGAAAACCACTGAAATACAAGATTTTGACCTATGCCTCGACTGTCAATGCCATGGCGGTCATGTGGCGCTGTTATCTCAGGCAGTGAGTCAGCCTGTACAGGCGTTAGAAAGCGTCTATCTGCCTACCGATGTATCCTATTTCCCGCCTGAAAATTTACCTAAATACCGCCCTCCTATCGCTTAATTCTCCAATATTCGGCTTATTTCTCGGCCTAGGACGATTGATTCATCTGATTGGATCTCATTCTATTTTGCCGCGTGATAAGTCCGTTATGTTCATCCCCCAAAAGATACGCTTGAACTGATGCTCGCAGCGTTAACTGTTGGAGCCGTCATTGGCTTTTTAGCCGTTACTGTATTGCTTGGCGGGATGATTCGATCGGCGCTTATTTGCCATGCCCAGAACGATATGATTGCTTTGCATTGAGCTATGTAAATGAAGCTCACATCTAGCCGTTTCGCTTTGGGCGCAAAAGTCAGCCGATCCACATTCGATATTGTTAGGATTTGCGATGAAAAAAACGATTCTCGCCCGTACTTTAGTTTGTCTGTTTAGATCGGGCTTGTTTAGCTGCGGATTAGTATTGGCCGCCGGATTGGTAGCCTTTGCCCTCGCGGCAGAAAATGATTCTCTTGAAGTCAACGTCCTTGAAGTCAAGGTCCTTGAAACCAAAGCCTCTGAGGCTAATGCCCCTGAAATCAATGCCTCTGAAGTTGAGGCATTTAAGGCGCAATCACTGGGTTTACCCGCCAAAGAAACCGACACGGCACATGTCAACTTTGGCCAATGGTTGCCTGAGTTACTTACACAGTTCAATCAGTTACCTGAAGTTCAGGTGCAACTAGTAAGGCAGCAACAAGCCAAACTGGCCATTCAGGCGGCAGATCGCGCTGTGTATAACCCAGAACTTGGGCTTAATTATCAAAATGCTGATACAGATGCTTATAGCTTAGGGCTGAGTCAAACCCTCGATTGGGGTGACAAGCGCGGCGTGGCGACACAGCGTGCCGAGCTTGAAGCGCAAATCCTTTTAGCGGACATAGGGTTAGAGCGTAGCCAAATGTTAGCCGAACGCTTGCTGGCCTTGGCAGAACAGGCGCAAAGCCGTAAGGCGCTGACCTTTGCCGAGCAGCAATTAAGGTTCACCAAGGCGCAGCTCAATATTGCTGAGCAGCGATTGGCGGCGGGGGATTTATCCAATGTCGAGCTGCAATTGATACAACTCGAAGTCGCCTCTAATACTGCCGACTACGCCTTAGCCGAGCAGGTGGCCTTAGTGGCCGATGGCAAAGTAATTGAATTACTGGGGGATAATAATTTCGCTTTTAGTGAGTTTATCAAAGAGATCCATTTCTTTGTGACTCAGGCTAAGCAAGCGCCAGCGGCCGAGTTGAGCACCTCCAAATCAACTTTGCCAGCACTGGCGAGCGCTTTCCAACAAGTGCTGTTGGCGCGAGTCAATGCCATGCAAGTCAAGGCTGATACGTCAGCGGACCCGACCATTAGCCTAGGCGCTGAAAAGGAGGGCACGGACAATAAACTCGGTGTCGGCGTGTCGATTCCTCTACAAGTTCGCAATAACTACAGTGAGTTACAAGCAGTGGCCGATAAGGGCATCGCTATCGCGGAGCAAGGCTATCTTGCCCGTGAGCGAGTACTTACCGCCAAGCAGAAACACGTCCTCTACGCGTTACCGCGTTTACTTGAGCGTTACCAAGACTGGCGCGAATTAGTGCAAGTGTCAGGTGCTAAAGCGGCTAAATCCTTAAGCCAACAATGGCAGGCGGGGGATGTGAGTACCAGCGAGTACTTACAGAGTCGTCGGCAGTTAGCCGCCAGTTATTTGGTGGGCTTAAACCTAGAAACGGCTATCTATCAGAGTTGGTTAACTTGGATGGGCGAAAGCGGCCAGCTTATGCCTTTTATCGAAAAGCTCATTATAGAAAAGCTAAATGCAGCACCTTCGATAACATCTAATGCCGCCGCACGCACAGTAAACCCATGAGGTCACAATAATGAATTCAAATACTCACCACGAAAATATCCTTCAACTGGATGCTGTAACGACGTCTGAAAAGCGTCGGTTTAACCTATCAAAAATTGCGCTCGCATTATTCGTGCTGAGCACGCTGGCATTTCTCGCTCAGCCTGTATTGGCTGGCGGTGATCACGCCCCCGTCGCTAAGGAAAGCGGCGATTCGGTAACGCAAACGGCGTCGACGGATGAACACGGCGAACAAGCGCTGAAATTGACCGAAACGCAGCAAGCCTTGGCGGGGATTAGCTTATTACCTTTGTCGAGCGATAGCTTGAACCTCGCCAATTTGAATCTCGATATTAGGGCGACGGCGACCTTAGTGGTGGATCGCGATCGAACCGCGACCCTTGCGCCGCAGCTCGATGTGCGTGTGTTGGCGCGCCATGTAGTGCCGGGACAAGAAGTGAAAAAAGGTGAGCCTTTACTTACCTTGGGTGGCGCAGCCGTTGCGCAGGCACAGGCGGACTACATTAATGCCGCTGCCGAATGGAGCCGAGTCAAACGCATGAGTGAAGGTGCGGTTAGCGTCAGTAGGCGAATGCAGGCGCAGGTGGATGCCGAACTTAAACGGGCGATTTTAGAGGCAATTAAGATGACGCCCGCGCAAATTCGTGCACTGGAATCGACGCCCGAAGCCATAGGCAGTTATCAACTCTTAGCACCAATTGACGGCCGAGTGCAGCAGGATATCACCATGCTAGGTCAAGTTTTTAGCGCGGGCACACCCTTAATGCAACTGACCGATGAATCCTATTTATGGGTTGAGGCGCAGTTAACCCCAACTCAAACTACGCATATCCAGGTTGGGAGTTCAGCTTTAGTGCAAGTAGGGGATAAGACGTTGGCGGGTAAGATTATCGGTCGCTCCCATGAACTCGACAGCGTAACGCGCACCGAGCAAGTGCTGGTGAGTATGCCCAATCCTGATCATGTGTTGCATGCGGGGCAATTTGCTGAATTGTACTTTGCTGGCTCTACTACCGATCCAAACGGCAGTGGCATAGTGCTGCCCGATGCGGCGTTGACCCGTGGCGGCGATGGCGATTGGCAGATTTTTATTCAAGATGAGGATGGCTTTGAGTCCATTGAGGTAGAAGTGGTGCAACGTCAACGCGGCTTGAGTCTAGTGCGTGGACCTGAGCTTGAAAAAGCCCAACAGGCACAGCTCAAGGTTGTGGTGGCTGGCGCGTTCTTCTTGGCATCCGAGCAGGCGAAAGCGGGCTTTGATATTCACGCCCACTAATATGAGCGCCCTCATTTTGGAGATTTTCTATGTTGCAAAAGTTAATCGAAGCCGCGATTAAAAATCGGCTGTTAGTGGTATTGGCTCTGCTCGCCGTGATTGTGGGCTGTGTGGCCATGCTACCAAAGTTGAATCTCGATGCCTTTCCTGATGTGACGAACGTGCAAGTGACCATCAATACTGCGGCCGAAGGCTTAGCCGCTGAAGAGGTGGAAAAACTTATCAGTTATCCGGTGGAATCGGCCATGTACGCCTTGCCAGCCGTGACTGAGGTGCGCTCGTTATCGCGTACTGGTTTGTCGATTGTGACTGTGGTATTTGCCGAGGGGACAGATATTTACTTCGCCCGTCAGCAAGTGTTTGAACAGTTGCAGGCGGCGCGGGAGATGATCCCAAGCGGTGTCGGAGTGCCTGAAATCGGCCCCAATACCTCGGGATTAGGGCAGATTTATCAGTATATTCTGCGTGCAGAACCTAACTCTGGCATTAATGCCGCCGAGCTGCGTAGCTTAAATGATTATCTGGTGAAGTTGATATTGATGCCAGTGGGCGGCGTGACTGAAGTCTTGTCTTTTGGTGGCGATGTGCGCCAATACCAAGTGCAGGTCGACCCGAATAAACTGCGTGCCTATGGCTTGTCGATGGCGCAGGTGACCGAAGCGCTAGAGAGCAATAACCGCAACGCTGGCGGTTGGTTTATGGACCAAGGCCAAGAGCAACTTGTGGTGCGCGGCTATGGCATGTTGCCCGCAGGAGACGCGGGATTGGCGGCGATCGCGCAGGTCCCTCTGACCGAAGCCAGGGGTACGCCAGTGCGTATTGGCGATATCGCTCAGGTGGATTTCGGCAGCGAGATCCGTGTCGGGGCTGTGACTATGACGCGCCGCGATGAATCTGGCCAAGTGCAAAATCTCGGTGAAGTGGTGGCTGGTGTCGTGCTCAAACGCATGGGGGCAAACACTAAGGCGACGATTGACGATATTGGTGCGCGGGTGAGCCTTATTGAGCAGGCATTGCCCGATGGTGTGTCCTTTGAGGTGTTTTACGACCAAGCGGATCTGGTCGATAAGGCTGTGACCACAGTGCGCGATGCGCTGCTAATGGCCTTTGTGTTTATCGTGGTGATCTTGGCGTTGTTCCTCGTCAATATCCGCGCGACCTTGTTGGTGTTGCTGTCGATTCCAGTGTCTATTGGGCTCGCACTTATGGTGATGTCCTATTATGGTCTGTCGGCAAACCTGATGTCGCTCGGCGGTTTAGCTGTGGCGATTGGTATGTTAGTCGATGGCTCTGTGGTGATGGTAGAGAATATTTTCAAACACTTAACTCAACCTGATCGCCGCCATTTACCCGAGGCGAGGGCGCGTGCCGATGGTGAGGATGACCCCTATCACAGTGAGGAGGATGGTGCTAAAGCCTGTGGTGATGTCAGCGAATCGAATATGGTTATTCGGATAATGCTCGCGGCGAAAGAGGTATGTAGTCCAATCTTCTTCGCCACCGCCATTATTATCGTCGTATTTGCGCCATTATTTGCCCTTGAAGGGGTTGAGGGTAAATTGTTTCAGCCGATGGCGGTCAGTATCATTTTGGCTATGATGTCGGCGTTGCTGGTGGCGCTGATTGCCGTGCCAGCCCTTGCTGTGTATCTGTTTAAGCGCGGTGTGCTGCTTAAACAAAGCGTGATTTTAGCGCCACTGGATACCGCTTATCGCAAGTTACTGACGGCAACGCTTGCTAGGCCAAAGGTGGTGATGTTCAGCGCCTTGGTGATGTTCGGCTTGAGTCTATTATTGCTACCAAGGCTGGGTACCGAATTTGTGCCTGAACTGGAGGAAGGCACGATTAACTTGAGGGTGACGCTGGCACCAACGGCGAGTTTAGGCACTTCGCTCCAAGTCGCACCTAAGCTTGAGGCTATTTTGCTAGCATTTCCCGAGGTGGAATATGCCCTGAGCCGCATTGGTGCGCCTGAACTGGGCGGCGATCCTGAGCCTGTGAGTAATATTGAAGTCTATATTGGCTTGAAACCGATAGCAGAGTGGCAGTCGGCAAGCTCGCGCTTGGAACTGCAACGCTTGATGGAGGAAAAGCTCAGCGTGTTCCCTGGACTCTTGTTGACCTTTTCGCAGCCGATTGCGACTCGGGTAGATGAATTGCTCTCGGGGGTAAAAGCCCAGCTAGCGATCAAAATCTTCGGCCCAGATTTAGCGGTATTGTCACAGAAAGGCCAAGCGCTTACCGATCTCGTCGCGAAAATCCCCGGCGCCGTGGATGTGTCGCTTGAGCAAGTGAGCGGCGAGGCGCAATTGGTCGTGCGCCCCAAACGCGAGCTATTGGCGCGTTACGGCATCAGTGTCGATCAAGTGATGAGCCTCGTCAGCCAAGGTATTGGCGGCGCGAGTGCAGGGCAAGTGATCGATGGCAATGCCAGATACGACATCAATGTGCGACTCGCGGCCGAGTTTCGCCAAAGCCCTGATGCGATTAAAGACTTATTACTCAGTGGTACAAATGGCGCCACAGTGCGCTTAGGGGAAGTCGCCAGCGTCGAAGTGGAAATGGCGCCGCCGAATATTCGCCGTGACGATGTGCAGCGCCGTGTTGTAGTGCAGGCCAACGTGGCGGGGCGCGATATGGGCTCGGTTGTAAAAGATATTTATGCCCTAGTGCCAAAGGCGGATTTGCCTGCGGGATATACAGTGATCATTGGCGGCCAATATGAGAATCAGCAGCGGGCGCAGCAAAAGTTGATGCTAGTGGTGCCGATTTCTATCGCTTTGATTGCCTTGTTGTTGTACTTCTCCTTTGGTTCATTCAAGCAAGTGTTGCTCATCATGGCGAACGTGCCCTTAGCTTTAATTGGCGGCATAGTGGCCCTGTATGTCAGTGGTACTTATTTATCTGTGCCTAGCTCTATTGGCTTTATCACTCTATTTGGGGTTGCGGTGCTCAACGGTGTGGTGCTGGTGGATTCGATTAATCAGCGCAGGCAAAGCGGCGAAGCACTCTATGATTGTGTTTATGAGGGCACTGTGGGGCGTTTACGGCCGGTATTGATGACGGCACTGACCTCGGCCTTAGGCTTGATCCCGATTTTATTATCATCGGGTGTCGGCAGTGAGATCCAAAAGCCCTTGGCAGTGGTGATTATCGGTGGCTTGTTTAGCTCGACGGCGCTGACCTTACTCGTCTTGCCGACCTTGTATCGCTGGCTATATCGCGGCGATAAGCGCATTGATGAGCTCGGTTAATCACAAGTAAGCCGTTATCGTGGGCAATAACTTGTTATGTTTCGGGTTATTGCCTTTCGTTGTAGGCAGGGTTATCACATAGACTAAAAGGCTTAAAATCAGTGAGCTAAAGAGTGATAGATGGGCTAGTCTTAGAGTCGACATTAAGGACATTCATTTCTGGAGAACATTATGATTGCGGTAATTTTTGAAGTCATCCCTACAAAGGAAGGGAAGGAAGAGTATCTGCACGTGGCGGCTGAAATGCGCCAATATTGATACCCAAATAATCTCTAGATACGAGTTTCAGAGCGTCCAGGGTGCTTCAATTCAAGGCGCATCAATGACAGAATGTCGGCTACCTTTTGAATTGATGCAACACAGAAGTGGAGTGCCCTGGGCGCTCCGTCCCGGCGGGTTTTAACGCACTTTATGCTGTGTTGACTATTTTTAACTTACCCACTAGGTCTGCAAATAGCCGCCTTGCCTAAAGTGCGTTAAATTCCCGCTGAATCCTGCATCTTGAGGTTGTTTGGGTATCTTGGCCGCAAGGGATTGATTTCGATCGAACGTTTTCAGAGCTTAACCGACGATGGCAAAGTACTGAGCCTGTCGTTCTGGGAGGACCAAGCTTCTATCACCCAATGGCGTAATCAGATGGCCCACAGCATTGCCGAGCAAACGGGTATAGTGCCTTGTTTGTTTAACTCTTATCGCATTCGGGTGGCAGAAGTAGTGCAAGATTACAGTGAAACTGTGCATGTTGAAGCTGAGTAATCACTTATCTCGCTGATGTAAAAACAAAACCCATCTCTAGAGATGGGTTTTTTATGCGTGACACTTAAGTTTGAGATTATTTTTCTTGTTGAGCTTTCAATAGATCGCGGATTTCAGACAGCAACTCTTCTTCTTTGGTCGGTGCTGGTGGCGCTTTAGGCGCATCTTCTTCCTTGCGTTTTAGGGTGTTAATGGCTTTTAAACCCATAAAAATGGCGAAGGCGATAATCGTAAAGTCGATAATAGTTTGAATGAATTTGCCATAGGCAATGACCACAGAAGGCGCATCGCCTTGAGCTGCCTGTAGCACTATGCTCAAATCACTAAAATTCACACCACCTAGGATGATGCCAATTGGTGGCATGATGACATCGGCCACGAAGGACGAGACGATTTTGCCGAATGCGGCACCTATGATGATACCAACGGCCATGTCGATCACATTGCCACGGGACGCAAAAGCCTTGAACTCTTTAATTAAGCTCATTAGGTTTCCTCCAAAATTGAGATTAAATGTTAAATTTTATTGTGCAAACTGTATCAGGAAAACCTAAGGTCTTTTGCAGCCTGTTACCTTGCCAAGCTTATAGGGGCTTATGGATTAAGGCAATTCTGACATAGAGGATTTATCCTCAAGGCAATGATTTTCACTTTACAAAGTAACAATTGTTACTGTTTTGGGTGTTCGATTTATTCATCTAGATCGGCATGGCCGATAAAATCAGGGACTTCTAAGACTTGCGATCCCCAACGTTTAAATAGGGAGCTATAGATGAATTCGATAAAGACGCGGTATTTTCGCGGTAGATACGCCCGCTGTGGATAGCTAAGCACTACCTTAGTTTGCACCATTGGATAGTCATCTAGTAGCGGGATTAAATCGCCTTTTTCTAATGCGACTTGGGCTATGATGGATGGCACTGCTGTGATCCCAAGCCCCGCTATGGCGGCCTCGCGAGCGAGGGTGACATTGTTTACCGTCAGTTGAGTCTTGGGCTCGGCGACAATCCAAGTTTTACCATCGAATAATTTCCACGCACCTTCGATATGCGCCGACTGCAAGCGAATCGCTTTATGTTTGGCTAAGTCCTGTGGCACCTTGGGTGTTCCATGGGCAGCTAAATAAGCTGGGCTTGCCATGAGCGATTTATGGGCGTTGACTAAGGCATAGCTTTGTAAGCGAGTGTCGCCAGAATCGGCAATTTGAAATAACAGATCGATGCCTTCTTCTATCACATCAACCTTTCGATTGGTGAGTTCAGCCTCTATGGTGATTTCGGGATAAAGCGTTAAAAACTGCGCGAAAATTGGCCCTAAAAACAATTGGCCTAATTCAATTGGGCAGACAATTTTTAGATTGCCTTTAATCAATTGCTGTTGGGCGGTGAGCTGATTTTCGGCGCTCTGCAGATCGCTGAGGATCTTATTGATCCTGTTGTAATAACTCGATCCTGCTTCGGTGAGTTTTAGGGCTCTGGTGGTGCGAAACAGCAGTTGTGTGCCAGTATCGGCTTCGAGCTCGGCTATCTTGCGACTGACGGTTGCCTTAGTGAGCCCAAGGGCTTTGGCGGCACCCGTAAAGCTACCTTGCTCGACCACTTGAGCGAAAATTTGCACGCGATTGAGATCCATCATTGTTACACCTGTGAAACAGTGGGTTGATTTTTTACTGACTAATAAACTTAGTGAGACAGTAGTACACTAGATATCACTAATCAAGGAGTCATTCATGTCCAAAAGTAAACTCATTATCGCCGTTCCACTGTTACTCGCTGCAGTTGCGGGAGGCGGTTATTACTGGTGGACACAGGTACGTTTTATCGAAACTACGGATAACGCTTATGTTGAGGCCGATATTTCCCATATCAGCGTTAAAGTGCCTGGCTACGTTGTGTTAAGCGATGTAACCGATAACCAGCATGTGCAAAAGGGTGAGTTATTAGCTCAGCTGGAAGATAACCAATTTAGTGCCAAAGTAAGTCAAGCCGAAGCCTCACAGGCGAGTGCGAAGGCGGACTTGCAAACCTTAGCCGCAAAGGTGGAGTTGCAACGGGCTTTAATCACTCAAGCCAGCGCAGGCGTGGTAGCGGCAAAGGCCGATAAAATACGTGCACAACAACAATTGAGCCGTTCAAAAAAGCTTAAAGTCAGTAATTACAGCTCCCAAGATGATGTCGACCAACTACAGGCCGGATTTGATTCTGCCGCCGCCCGCCTCGATGAAGCTCAAGCCGTGTTAGTGGCAAAGCAACGGGAGTTAGCGGTTTTTAATGCCCAATTAGATCAGGCGGGTTTAGTGGTTGAACAGGCCGATGCGACTTTAGAACTGGCGAAAATTCAATTAAATGATACCCGCGTGACCGCACCTTTTTCTGGGGTGATTGGTAAACGTGGCGCTATGGTGGGGCAGTATGTGCAACCCGGCCAAGCACTCTACAGTTTGGTTCCGGATGGGGCAGTGTGGATCACGGCGAACTTTAAAGAGACCCAGATCCAACATATGCAACCAGGACAGTCGGTGCAGGTCAGTCTCGATGCGTTTCCCGACAAAACCTTTATAGGTGTTATCGATAGTCTGTCACCGGCGTCCGGAGCCAAATTCAGTCTACTGCCTGCGGAAAACGCCACAGGTAACTTCACTAAAATCGTGCAGCGTATTCCCGTGCGTATTCGCTTAGATTTAACTGAGGAAGAAGCACACATGCTACCGGGCTTAAGTGCAGTCGTAAAAGTGGATACGGCATCTGAGTCATCAACATCGGCAATCGCTGCAAATACAGGTCGTTAGTATGAGCGCAACTGGCTCTATCACTGCGTCTGCCGATATGGAGGCGCAGGGCATCAGTGTACCTAGAAAGCCTACCGATTATGAACGTGGCAGTCGCCGTTCATGGATTGCGGTATTTGGTGGTTTGATCGGCGCCTTTATGGCGATCCTCGATATTCAAATCACCAATGCATCGATGAAAGAGATTCAAGGCAGCCTTGGGGCAACGCTCGAAGAAGGTAGCTGGATTTCAACCGCGTATCTGGTGGCTGAGATGATCGCGATCCCGCTCTCTGGCTGGCTCAGCACAGGATTGTCGGTCAGGCGTTATCTGTTATGGACCACGGCTGCTTTTATCTTTGCTTCTGTGCTTTGCTCAATCGCGTGGAACTTAGAGGCCATGATCGCCTTTCGGGCGCTACAGGGCTTTTTTGGTGGTGCGCTTATTCCGTTAGCCTTTAGGCTTATTCTTGAGTTTTTACCCGATAACAAACGTGCCGTCGGCATGGCGTTATTTGGCGTGACGGCGACTTTTGCGCCTTCAATCGGCCCGACCTTAGGCGGTTGGCTGACCGAGCAATTTAGCTGGCATTATCTGTTTTATATCAATGTGCCACCGGGTTTGTTGGTGATGGCCATGTTGGCCTACGGTTTAGAGAAGCAGTCGGTCGTTTGGGATAAGCTGAAGAATGTCGATCTGGCGGGCATAGTCACTATGGCGCTGGGTATGGGTTGCCTTGAAGTGGTGCTCGAAGAAGGTAACCGCAAGGACTGGTTTGGTTCAGAACTCATTCGTAATCTGGCCATTATTGCCGTCGTGAATCTGGTGTTATTTGTTTGGATCCAGTTAAGGCGTAAAGAGCCGTTAGTGAATTTGCGCCTGCTCGGTAAGCGTGATTTTGTGCTCTCCACCGTGGCGTATTTTTTACTGGGGATGGCACTATTCGGCGCTATTTACTTGATCCCGCTTTATCTATCACAAGTCCATGATTACACACCGTTAGAGATTGGTGGCGTGATTATGTGGATGGGATTTCCGCAGCTATTGGTCTTGCCCTTAGTGCCGAAATTGATGGAGCGCTTCGATAGTCGTTATCTCGCTGCTTTTGGCTTTTTAATGTTCGCCATTAGCTATTACATGAATAGCCAGATGACCGCAGATTATGCCGGACCGCAGATGATCGCTTCGCAAGTCGTGCGGGCCTTAGGTCAGCCTTTTATTCTGGTGCCTATTGGTATGCTTGCGACTATGCATTTAAAACCCCATGAAAATGCCTCGGCATCGACGGTATTAAACGTGATGCGTAACTTAGGTGGTGCTTTTGGTATCGCGCTGGTGGCGACCCTGACTGATACTTTGTCGCGCGGGCATTTGGCTCATATTAAGGAATCTTTACCCGCAGTGAGCACGCAAGCACAGGATTATTTAACCCAAAGCGCAAGTATGTTGCAGGCGGGAGGTTCAGATCCCTATACCGCCGCCGCGCAGGCGAAAGCCTTGCTGGGCAAAACCATGAGTCAGCAAGCTTATATTCAGGCCTATAACGATGTGTTTTACATCATGGGCGCTCTGCTACTCATCGCTGTATTCGCTGTGCTGCTGATCCGTAAACCGACAGGGCCTGTGGCCCACGATGCCATGGTTGAGTAATAACGTTTTTCGTTATCCTGTTGTCGCCATAGATTTCCCCAGATCTATTGGTTTGCGCAACAGCTTTGCGCCTTAGTCCTCGCGGATTAAGGCGCTTTTTTATGGTCTTTATGCTGTGGTAGACTCAAAGTTCTTTTTCGATGATTTGCAGAGGGATATCGTTTGCAGTGGCAAAATCTTACATTTAATCAATTAAATGCCAATAGGCTATATGACATATTGAAGCTAAGAGTCGATGTGTTTGTGGTAGAGCAGGCCTGCGCTTATCCTGAGCTTGACGATAAGGATAGGCATCCAGAAACCCAGCATTTGATCGGTTTATCGCCAGACGGGGAACTGCTTGCCTACGCGCGTATTTTGCCGCCGGGGTTGAGTTATCTAGAGGCGAGTATCGGCCGTGTGGTGGTATCGCCAGCGGGTCGAGGCAAAGGGCTAGCCATGCCTTTAATGCAGCACGCCATCGAATCTGCACTGACGACATGGCCCGATGCGGGGATCCAAATTGGCGCCCAAGATTACCTCAAAGCTTTCTATCAAAAACTCGGCTTTGTCGCCTGCTCTGAGATGTACTTAGAAGATGGTATTCCCCATTTGGATATGCGCTACCAATCAGCATAAGCGGCTATCAATATGAGTTATCTACATCAATTATCAACATAAGCGATCAACAAAAGCTAGGCACATAAGTATTCAACATTAAGCCAATAAGGAACCGAGATGTCGACTTCAACGGACTATAGAATCAATCAACAGCAAATTGCCTGCGTGGCGAGTTTTCTGGCTAAAGAGGGCAAAACCGAAGCACTAATCGCTGCGCTCGCGAGCCTTATTCCTGATACGCGCCGCGAAGCGGGTTGTATTCGTTACGAACTCAATGTGAGCCGTGATGAACCACGCCGCGTGACGTTTGTAGAGAAGTTTGTCGATATTGCCGCCTTTGATGAGCACTGCGCTAAAGATGCGATTCAACACTATTTCCACCAAGTTATGCCCGAATTAGTCGAGTCATACCATGTGGAAACCTATCATCAAGTGATTGTTTAACCATGAGATAAACGATTAGGAGCTTGCAGTGTTGATTAACGCTATCGAGCCAGTATTTAGATCTCTATCCGAATGGATCTCATTGATACTGCAAGTGACTAATGGCCGCAGCTGGAACTATTGCACTTTAACTCTTTAGTGTTAAAGGGTGTATTAGTAAGGACAAGGTGAAGTTGCTGGCTTAAGTTGCATTTGCCATCAATGTACCGAGTAGTTATCTACGACAAGAATGACAACCTAGACTTTGATTGTATGACTTCACTGGGATTAATAAAGCTGCCTTGCTACTTTGCTTAATTGAACCCATTCGAATTTCATCGCAGAGTGAGTTTTATATCCATTCCAATCTAAAAAGCCGAGTGGTTTATCACTCGGCTTTTAATATATATTAGATATCGCTTTATTTAGTGAAAAACACTAATGTCCAAGGGACTACGTATGCTTGGAGTACTGTGATCACGCCAATGAAAGTACAGAAAAATAGACTGTGCTTTAGCGTAAAGCGGAAAAGATCTGACTCTTTACCTGCCAATCCCGTTGCAGCGCAAGCAACGGCAATAGATTGTGGCGAAATCATTTTGCCCGTTACACCTCCCGTAGTGTTTGCGGCGACTAATAACTCCGGTGTTACACCTATTTGGTTTGCTGTATTGGCTTGCAGCGCGCCAAATAGGGCATTTGATGAGGTGTCTGAACCTGTTAAAAACACACCTAACCAACCTAAGAATGGCGAGAAGAAGGGGAATGCTACGCCAGTGCCAGCGAGCACGAGTGCTAAGGTTGAAGATAGACCTGAATAGTTTGCAACAAAGGCAAATGCTAATACTAATCCAATCGACAATATCGGGAATTTTAATTCAATTAAAGTGTCTTTAAAGGATGTCAGTGCATTACTTACTGACATTTTAAGGACCACAATTGAGATCATTGCTGCGATTAAAATTGCAGTTCCAACAGCGCCCAATAAATTAAGTTTATATATTGCTGCATAAGGGGTTTCCTTAGCGACAATAGGCGCACTTTTGATAACGAGATTATGCAAATAAGGTACTTCAATACTGATAGTGGCAAAACTTAATGCCAGTTGTACATCTTTAAGACTCCACAGAGTTACAATTGCCGTGAGAATAATAAAGGGAGACCATGCTTTAAATATCTGGCTATTAGAAAAAGTAGATTTAGGGGTAGTAACTCTTTGTTTCATGCCTGAGAAAGTGAATATTTCTTTTGGTTGCCAGACTTTTAAAAATAACGTTAAACAAATTAGACTGACTAACGCCGAAGTAATATCGGGTAATTCGGGGCCGATAAAGTTTGAGGTTAAAAATTGGGTGATCGCAAATGAAACGCCTGCTACTAATGTTGCGGGCCAAGTTTGACGTATTCCCCTGATGCCATCCATCATTGCGATGAGCCAGAAGGGGACAATAATTGATAATATTGGCAACTGACGGCCAGCGAGTTGTCCAATATGGAATGGGTCTAGTGATGAAACCTGACCCGCTACGATAATTGGGATACCCATAGCTCCAAAGGCGACGGGTGCCGTATTTGCGATTAAGCAAAGTCCTGCTGCATACAATGGATTGAATCCAAGCCCGACAAGTAACGCAGCTGTAATAGCAACAGGTGCACCAAAACCCGCAGCACCTTCGAGGAAGGCTCCAAATGAAAAGCCAACCAATAGCATTTGTAATCGTTGATCTTCCGTGACTGAGATGACTGACGAGCGAATAACCTCAAATTGACCTGTTTTAACGGTGATTTTATATAAAAATACTGCGGTAATAATAATCCAAGCAATTGGCCATAGCCCATAACTAAAACCATATATAGCAGAAGCAAGCGCGATACTAATAGGCATTTTGTAGGCGAGTATCGCGACTGCTAAGGCAATTAATAAGGTTAATGCCCCAGCGATATAGCCTTTAAGTTTTAACACAGTTAAGGCTAGGAAGAAAAACACAATAGGCAGTAAAGCAACCATTGCGGTTAGCCACAAGCTACCGAGTGGCGTGTATGTTTGGGTCCAGGTCATAGGGTGGTTTCCGTATTGTTATAATATGTTGATAAATCGTGTCGCAGTCGCAACATAGCAGATACTAGTGTTTAGTGATGTAGGATCAATCTTAAATGTTGCAATAAGTGATATGGGTCACGAGATGTGTGGATAAATGATGACGGGGAAATACCTGAATAATAATCAAGTAAAATATTGATTGTTTTAGCTATATTCACCAAACATCTAATTTAGGTTGTATTAATATTTGTTGTGTTATCAAGATTATTTTTTTGAGTCGTGAAATTAACTAGAGTATTGTGATTTTATGAAAAACTAGGCTGTACTTTTTTAGTTTTTTGGTAGTGTTTATAACAGATGGTTTATAAATATTTGTTTATATTTATATATAGAAATTAATAGCAATCAATGCAATGCAACTAATAATGCAGTTATCTTATTGTGGCCTGAATTGAGCTATAGATGTTGCCATACTCTTGTCTATGAGTTTGCTTGGCTGGAAATTTACCTTGCTATATGTGGCTGCGAGTATGACAGTAGGTTGAAATTTTTAATTTTGCAGCACAGTTCGTTAAGGAAGTAACATGAAACAAGTCAAAGTATTAGGCAGTGGTTGCGCTAAATGTAGCAAAACCGCTGAGATGATTGCGGACATATCAGAAGAAATGGGTGTGGATGTTATTGTAAAAAAGGACACAGATCCTCAAAGCCTATTGAAATTTAAAGTGATGAAAACCCCAGCGGTAGTGATCGATGGTGAGCTCGTACATAGCGGCTCAGTACCGACGCGCGATGAAGTTGAGGGGTGGTTAAGGGACTAGAGCTCGCTGAATAGTTGCACGGATTATGCTCGTTAGAAAGCGCTTAAGCTAAAAATGCACACCATTGTCATCCTGAATCCTTGGCAATGGTGGTGTAATATCATCAGTATACGATTAATGATCGTTAAATATAATTTGTTTAAAAACAATGTATTGATGCTTTGTGTAGTAATTTTATTATGGGGTTTTATTGGCTACGGTTTAGTCGGCATTGCATTATCTGGGCGAGTTTATTAAGTCTATGTCGTAGGAGATTGTTTGCAGATTTCGACTTCTTTTATCAGTATCACTGCTATGATTTTGATTCAGTGACCTCGTCAAGTTGCGGGATGAGTGCCAATGCAAAAGTGGCTTAGGGTATTAACACGTTTCTACAGTTGGTTATTTTTTACTGCACGTCTGTTTCGTTTAGGGCTTTTTCTAACGCTAAGTTTATTAGCTTTACCTTTATTTGCTGCTCAAACATCTCCCGGATTAACCCAAGTATTAACGCCCGCTACGGATTGGAAAAACTCCGCTTATATCACCCAAGCATTTAGTGAAGTCGCCCTACAAAATGAGTATGACCTTGCTAAACATAGCGTGCGTAAGTGGCGCATACCGGTACGAGTGTTTATTGAGCATCAAGTGGGTGATAAGGCGCTGCACACTCAATTAGTGTTGATGCACTTAACACACTTAGGCAAGATCACCGGCCTCGATATTCAACGGGTAGATACGCTCTCTGAGGCGAATCTGCACTTAGTGTTTACCCGTCAATCCCTATGGGCAAGTGAGGTGATGCGCTTAATGGGACCGAGCTCGGCGAAAAATGTCCATGGCTCTGTGTGTATGGCAAAGTTTGCTCTCAATTCACGGCAAGAGATTGAACGTGCTTGGATTATTATTCCTGTAGATCAAGCCAAAATGCACGGTAAGTTAGTGGCTTGCGTAGTGGAAGAGATTACTCAAGTGCTTGGTTTACCTAATGATTCAGAGAAAGTATTTCCCTCCATCTTTAACGACAAAACTCCGCAGGACTTACTCACCGGGCTCGATTTTATTTTGCTTAAATTACTCTATAGCCCAAGTATTAGCGCTGGAATGACGGCCGCAGAAGTCAAACAGCCTTTGCAGATCTTGCTCGAACAATGGCTGCGCGATGGCACTATTGCTAGCGCTGGCAAAACGGTACGTCAAGGTCAGTTGTACCCATTGTTAGGTTATTGATGACTAAGCATTACAGCTAAAGTTGACATTGCTCGCACGTGACTAATTAATCCTTTTTGTTTTAGGAATAAGGGCATAGTCTATCTTTATATGAGATAAACACCTTGGAGGGACACCATGCGAATGACATTGCAGTTTTTAGGGGCGACAGCGGAAGTGACAGGTTCGTGTCATTTACTCTCGGTTGATCATGAACACTTATTGCTCGACTGTGGTTTGATCCAAGGTGGTAAATCTGATGAGTTGCGTAATCATGATCCCTTCGCATTTGATCCTGAGTCTATTTCTGCTGTCGTGCTTAGCCATGCCCATATCGATCATTCTGGGCGTTTACCACTCTTAGTCAAAGCGGGTTTTGATGGGCCTATCTACACCCATAAAGCCACGGCAGAGCTGTGCGCTATCATGCTCAAAGATGCGGCTATGCTGCAGACCCGCGATACCGAAAGAGTCAATAAAAAGCGTGCTAAACATGATCTTGAACCCCTAGAACCGCTATTCACCGTTGAAGATGCTGAACTCGCGATAACTCAATTTGTACCATTGGAATATGGTCAAGTGACTCGGGTTATTCCCCATGTGGATATTTGCCTCTCAGATGCAGGGCATATTTTAGGTTCCGCCTTAGTCGAGTTGTGGTTAGGTGAGGGCAAATCCCAGAAGAAAATCGTCTTCAGTGGCGATCTTGGCCGTGCAGGTATGCCGATTTTACGTAATCCTACCTTAGTGGATACGGCAGATTTAGTCTTAATGGAAAGCACCTATGGCAATCGTTTTCACCGCAGTTGGACGGATACCTTAGCTGAATTGAAAGCCATTTTTGCTAAGACAGTCAACGAGAGCCAAGGCAATATATTGCTCCCTGCTTTTTCGGTTGGACGAGCACAGGAGTTATTATATCTATTTCATTTATATGCTAAAGAATGGGATCTCGGCCGTTGGAAAATCTGCCTAGATAGTCCGATGGCAATTGAGGCGACCCGCGTTTACGTTAATAATTATCCGCTGATGGATGAGGACTTTAAACGCTTTACCCGCCAACATCCTGGGCAGCATCCGCTGTTGTCGAATGTCGAATTTATCCAAACGACCGAAGAGTCGATAGCGCTGAACGACGTGCATAAGGGATTGATCATTATCGCAGGGAGCGGCATGTGTAACGGTGGACGTATTCGTAGCCACTTAGAGCATAATCTATGGCGCCCAGAATGTGATGTGATTATTTGTGGTTATCAAGCGCTTGGAACACCGGGGCGCGCCCTCGTCGATGGCGCTGAGGAACTGTCTATTCATGGTAACAGCATTAAAGTAGCGGCTACGTTACACACAGTGGGTGGACTTTCAGCCCATGCGGATCAAGCAGAGTTATTACGTTGGTATCACCATTTTGAAGGCCAGCCGCCGTTAATTTTAGTCCATGGAGAACCCGAGGCGCAGCATGGATTAGTCGATGTGATTAACCAAGATCCTCAGACTAAACCAAAGGCTATAGCAATTGCGACCCAGGGTGATCGATTGGATTTAAATGCACTGCCGCAGTTAGTGTGGAAGCCTTAAAAGAGTTGAAAGTACAAGTTCAAAAGTTGGGTGGAAATGCCATTATTTTCTACACGTGTGGCAAAGCGAGTTATCCTGCCTGTGAGTTGTATTTTGAATGTAATGGTGAAGGTTTTTCTATCGAAGATTAGTGTTTAGTTTTATAAAAAGCTCACATAGTTGTGAGCTTTTTTATTTTAAATCAATCAGGTTACTGTATTAGTCCGAGTTGTTGTCAAATTCAGTATCATCGAGTAACTCAAAGGCGGGGACGACATTCGGTACGTCTTTAAATAAGCGAGTGAAATGGCGCTGTACACCTTTCAAATCGATTCCTGCTAAACCTGATGCAAAACCAAACCAAGCATAAAGGCCACTAAAGTTATCAAACATGGGCGGTAGATATTTAGGCGTAGTCAGAATGCCCTCTTGGCAAGCTTGGTATAACACGGGGATATCTTCGATCGCCAATTTACCGAGGAATAGCATAGGGATGAGTTCAGGAAGGCCTGAGGTTATGGCGCTGCGGATAAAGTTAATGTTTTCCACATAGCCACGTACATAGGAAATATCCTTAGTGAAGAAACTACCGCCTTCCACCATACCCCCACGGAAAACCCTTTGGGTGACACGGTAACTGTCTGTCGCACTTAGATTCAATCCTCTGAAATAATTGAATACCTCTATAAAGTCAGCACCATTTTCAGCCATATCGACCGCGGCAACACGGTCACTAATTCGCCGAGCCCGTCCTGGATTTGAGCTTAGCGTCAGCATTTCCAGTAAAACGGCTAGACCTTCTTGGGTTGCTGCTACGCGCGGAGAACCGACACTGAGCCAAGTGGCGTGGGGTTGAGCTCGGCCGTTTAGCGTCGTGCCAACATGCACCCAACCTTCGTGAACTTCATATACATTAAGATCCGATTCGCTGAACATTGCTTTGCTATTGAGCTTAACAGTGTCGCCACCGACTGCAGCGTCAGAGACGATACCGTCACTAAGGCGTACACGCATATCATCGCTATGGAAGTACTTTTCTAAACGTTGGCTGAGAACGTTAACCGCTTCTGGCGCGCTAATAATTTTAGGGTGGTGTTTATTCATGTGCCTCGCCGCGGGCAGCGAGAAAATGTAGCTGAGTTTATCGCCTAACTGGCGCAAGGTATGGCGATCGCCATGCAGTTTATGGCTAGCACTGCCGTACAATTCTTGGCTGAGCTTACCAAAGGTTGGCGTGCCTCTGCTCCCCAACATATCAATGACAAGGCGATACTGATCGACGTTTGCCACTAATATCTTGCCGAGTTTGTCTCGTTTACCCAAACGTCTATGGATGTCCTGTTTTAGGGAGGCTAGCTCAGCTTGGGTTTTAACAGGATCAAAAGGTAAAGCAATGTTTTGATAAAACTCTTGCTTGATAGCCGGAAGTACCGTGCCCTTATTGGAGAGAAAACGTTCCTCCATTTCCCGCGGCCATTTAATGGCATCTAAAATTTTTATTGGCGTTTGAATGCGAATTAATTCATCGGAAAAACGGCGTAGATCTTGTTGATATTGGGCTAACGACTCAGACATTCCCGTATATCCTGCAGGTAATTTCAGCGAGAGAGATGTGGCTAATCATAGCCTTAAACCTCATTTATTCATATTGATTCGCAGGCTAGCTGAGAAAATATACCGATTAAATAAATTAGCTGTTATCGATTTTGTGAATCATTTTGGTGCACTTGTTACAATTCTAGCGCTATGTCTATGGGACATAAATAAGTAACCATCTGTTTAATAATATTTTATTGATATGACATTAAAGCTGCTTTGTTCTTGATATAGAAATAGATTGATTGGAGCAAAGCATGACAGCGATGAGTTATTTGAGTGTGTTCAGGCTGAATGCTTGTTAATCAAAACTCAAGCCGACAAGAGTGGTAAAAATGACTGTGATGACGCGATATTAAATCTGGAGGTTAGTGAGCTAAAGCAGAGTCACACCCAGCATTATTGGCTGGGTGAGATATTCGATTTTAGTGGGCCAAAACTCAGCGAGTTCGAAACAAATGATCACCGACTGAGATCATCATCCCATCATTTTGACCACTAGATAGCGAGATAGAATTGGCTAGAAAAAATCGTCATCTCCTAATGCACGTTTTAACTCCGCCCGCTCGAGGTAGTCTTCTAAACGCTTTTTGACTTCGCGTCTATGCTGCATTGCCTCGGCGGCTTTGCTGTTTCTTGGTGTGGTCATTGCCTCAAGTTCAGTATCGTTGGGCACGACTTCAGTAATATGAGCCATAACGAATTCCTCTTGTTGTTCCTAACGACTTTCTAACTAAAAAGAGTATGGTAGAAAAGCAAATAATTTTGTGAGTTAGGGTGAAAAATTCTTCCCGTGAGTCGGATGATTCAGCTTACTGCTGTTTGGCGTAGGCCCGAGACAGCAATTGAATATTTGATTAATTTAGTTTTTGCTTATTTTGTGATTAAGAGCACTGTATAGTCATAGATATATTCGGGTTAATTCCGAGTTAAATAGTAGGATAAACTTGAATTTAGTCATAATTACAACAACACTTGTACCAGTGTTTGTTGTTAATCGTTTGCTAGGGAATTGGCTTACATGGACAAGGATCAGTTTTCTAAATCACTCCCCCCATCTAATAATATCTACTTTAGCGTGCTGAGCTCTAGCTGGCTGATGATAGTGGCTGCCTTACTTTTCATGGGGATCTCTTGGTATGTGCTTGAGCAATATCTTAGGGATAGAGGTGAAGAGCGTTTCGAAAATAGCGTTCAAGAATTAACAGAAGCCGTGAATCGCAGAATGCTTGCCTATGAGCAAGTCTTACGTGGTGGCGTTGGCTTATTATTATCGTCGAGTAATGTGACACGACAGGAATGGCAAACTTATGTCATCAATGCTCATTTATCTGAGTATTATCCAGGTTTTCAAGGTTTTGGCTATGCTCAGTTACTTCAACCTGAAGCATTAAGTGCGCACATCCAACAAGTTCAAGCTGAAGGTTTTAAAGACTATAAAGTTTACCCAGAAGGAATGCGTGATCAGTATTGCGTGATTGTGTACTTAGAACCCTTTGATTGGCGTAATCAAAGAGCCTTGGGTTATGACATGTGCTCCGAGTCTAATCGATATAAAGCCATCACTCGCGCTATTACCACTGGACTGCCGACAGTTTCTGGCAAAGTAGTATTAGTTCAAGATACTTCTGATGATGCTAAAGCGGGTTTTTTAATGTATTTACCGCTTTATCAAGGCACCACAACAACAGAGGCTGAGCGTAAACAGCACGTGTTTGGACTTGTGTATGCAGCGTTTAGGATGGATGACCTCATGCAAGGGATTATGGGGGAGCGATTCTCAGGTTTGAAACTTGCCATTTATGAAAGTCCGCAGGCTAGCGCTGACAGTTTAATGTTTACCAGCAGCAAAGTGACCCCGAATGAGCAGGATGTGTTTTATCACTCACAGACTTACTTAGTTGGAGGGCAGTTGTGGCGCTTAGACATTTCATCACAATCGCGTTTTATCTCGAGAGCGGAACAGACCCAAGGTATGTGGCTCCAATTTATCGGTTGTGGTTTTATTTTGGCATTGTTTTACTCAGTGTTAATTATGGCGCGTAATCGATATAAGGAGTCTTTACTGACTTCAGAGTTAATTGCTAACGAAAAACGCTTTAGATTAGTAATTGAAGCCTCTCCAAGTGCGCTATTTATGGTGGATAAATCTGGATTTATTACTTTAGTGAATACCCATGCTGAACGTTTGTTCGGCTATACCAGAGACGAGTTACTCGGTCGTTCCATCAATATGTTATTGCCCGAAACCCTAAGGGATGCTCATCAGCAGCACATGAGTAACTATTTAGTGCAGCCTATTGCGAAAAATATGTCGATGCGGGATGACCTGTTTGGCTGTTGCAAAGATGGCAGTCGACTCGCAATTGAAGTGGGGTTGACGCCTATTCATTTTAGTAATGGCATTTCTATTCTCGCGACAATTAACAATGTCTCTGAACGTAAACGCATTGAAGTTCAGCGTGCAGAACATATGCTTGAGCTTGAGCGTATCAATCAAGAATTAGACAGGTTCGCCTATATTGCTTCCCATGATTTGAAATCCCCCTTACGTGGTATCGAGCAGCTAACCTCTTGGTTATCAGAGGATTTAGTCGATAACACCAATGAAAATGTACAGAAATACCTAGGGCTTATCCAAAGTCGTATTCATCGAATGGTGTTATTACTCGATGGACTATTGATGTTTTCTCGGATTGGTCGTGTCGATACCGAAACTACTGAAGTGAAAAGTCGGCAACTGGTTGAAGACATGTTTGCGCTCGTCGCGCCGCCACAGGGATTTGAATTAGTCCTAAAAGGTGAATTTCCAAATTTTTATACCGTAAGGCCATTGTTGGAATTAGTTATACGAAATTTAATCAGTAACGCCATAAAACATCATGACTTAGGTACAGGTGTGATTACGGTTTCATGTGAGGCGGTTGATCAGCAGTATCGATTCAGTGTGATAGATGATGGTCCGGGGATATCAAGCTCATATCATGAAAAAGTCTTCGAGATGTTTCAAACACTTAAACCAAGGGATGAAGTTGAAGGCAGTGGTTTAGGCTTATCACTTGTGAGGAAAACGGTTGAAAGTTTAGGTGGAGAGATTCAGCTTAAATCGCAGGGCCGAGGTTGTTGTTTTTGCTTTAGTTGGCCTAAGAAAATAGTGAAAAAGGAGCTTCTATGAGCGCAGTAAATCACTATCAACAGGTCACCATTTTATTGGTTGATGACGATGACGTGGATTACATGGCCGTGCAGCGGGCGATGAGACAATTGAGGTTACTCAATCCCTTAGTGCGTGCTCGGGATGGGATCGAAGCATTAACTATTCTAACGAGTTTAGACACGATCAAAGGTCCGTATCTTATTTTGCTGGATCTTAATATGCCAAGAATGAATGGGTTTGAGTTCCTTGAGCGAATACGTTCAGATCCTTCTCTTTCTTCGTCTGTCGTTTTTATGCTCACCACGTCGAGTACCGATGAAGATAGGATGAAAGCCTATAGCCATCATGTGGCTGGTTACATGGTTAAAACTGATATGAAAGATGGTTTTAATAATATTTTTAATATGCTTGAAGGTTACTGGCGAATAGTGGAGCTCCCATCCGCATAAGGTGAGTATATGGATTTACTACTGATCGATGATGATGAAGTTGATAGAACTGCGATCATCCGAGCACTCAGACAGTCAAAGTTGACTTTTAATGTGGTCGAAGCAAATTGTGCATTTGATGGTTTAAATCTCGCATTAGAACGTCATTTTGACGGTATTCTATTGGATTATTTATTACCCGATGCTAATGGCTTAGAAGTGTTGATCAAGCTCAATGCCATGACGCAAGATCAGACCGTAGTCGTTATGCTGAGTCGCTATGAAGATGAGAAACTGGCTCAGCGCTGTATTGAACTAGGCGCGCAGGACTTCTTGCTTAAAGATGAGGTCAACTCGCGGATACTAACCCGTGCAATTCGTTATGCGAAACAAAGATCTTCAATGGCGTTGGCGTTACGTAATAGTCACCAAAAACTAAAAGAGCTAGCTGAACACGATTCGTTGACTAAGCTGGTTAATCGCTATGGTTTTGAACTTTGTCTTAATCGAGCGATAGCAAGGGCCAAACGTTGTCACGACTATTTAGCCGTTATCTTGCTCGATTTAGATGATTTTAAAGCGATCAATGACACTCTAGGCCATCAGACGGGGGATATTCTTTTAGTTAAAGTAGCCGCTCGATTAAGTGAAGTATTACGAGATGGCGACATTATTGCCCGTTTAGGTGGGGACGAATTTGTCGTGCTAGTCACTGATAATGATTATAAATATTTCCCTATGATTGTGGCTAATCGATTGTTAAAAGTGTTTGAGGACGTGTTTTGTCTCGGTGATAACGATGTGCTTATTGGTGCCAGCATCGGCGTGGCTTTTTATAATGAAGCGGCTTCGAACAGTTCTGAGCTGATGAAATGTGCCGATATTGCCATGTATCGCGCTAAAAAAATGGGCCGAAACCAGATTCAGTTCTACTCAGAAGCTTTAGATAAAGAGGTGCGTTACCGTAATCATATCGAGTCGAGTTTGCGTACTGCCTTAAAAAGAAATGAATTTAAGGTTCATTATCAAGCGCAAGTGAATGCGAAAACCCATCAGCTGGTGGGGATGGAAGCCCTCGTCCGTTGGCAGCATCCTGTGGATGGTATTATTGCCCCAGATCAGTTTTTACCCATAGCCGAAGAGATCGGATTAATGGAGGACATTGATGACTGGGTACTTGAGCAAGCCTGTACACAGGCATTGAGTTGGCTAACCCAATTACAGCCAACAGGGAAAGAATTCACCATTGCCGTTAACCTGTCTGCATCGCAAATTGGAAATGAGAACCTGTTTGATAAAATAGCGAGTACGCTGACTAAGACAGGACTTCCTGCTGTAGCATTAGAGCTTGAAATTACTGAAAATTGCCTTATTGAAGATCCCCATGAACATGCCAAAATGCTCGATAGAATCGCCGAGTTAGGGGTACGTTTTGCCCTTGATGATTTTGGGACGGGTTTTTCGTCCTTAGAACATATCAAATTGTTTCCCATTAGCGTGCTGAAAATCGATAAAAGCTTTGTCGCTTCCTATGATAAGGATGATAAAGACACTCGTTTGCTCGCTGCATTACTTAACTTCGCCCATGGGTTTAATGTCATATCAGTAGCTGAGGGCGTTGAAACAATTGAGCAGGCTGAGTTTTGTACTTCTCGCCATTGTACTGTATTACAAGGTTATTTATTTTCTCGTCCCTTAGATGCAACGGAGTTTGAGGCTAAGTATATTTTGCCGCTGTTAATTTAAACGAGTTCCGAATGTGATAGGTCTTGAAGTATTTCATTAGCATAATGATTTCGTCTGGTGAGGAATATTTTCTTGCTTTACACTGAGCAATAGACAAATATCAGCCCCTTTTTCTGTCGCTGTGCTTTTGGTGCCGCAGAACGGTTTATTCACTCATGCTTAAGTTGGTCACTCAGCAATGAAAATAGGTATTTTATCCCAATTCCCCCAGTTGTATTCAACACAACGCTTAGTCGCGGCTTGCCAAAGTCGTGGACATGAAGCGGTCGTGATCAATACGCTGAACTGCTACATGAATATTAATTCTATTAAACCTAGCATTCATTATGAAGGTACTGAATTAGTTGGGTTTGATGCCATCATTCCGCGTATTCATGCTAGCGTGACTTTTTATGGTTGTGCCGTTGTACGTCAGTTTGAAATGATGGGTGTATATGCCGCGAATGATTCAATCTCCATTGCGCGTTCGCGGGACAAATTGCGGGCACTGCAACTACTTTCCCGCAAAGGGATTGGCATGCCAGTGACGGGTTTTGCCAATAAGCCAAATGATATCCCTGATCTCATCAATATGGTGGGCGGCGCTCCGTTAGTCATTAAATTACTCGAAGGCACTCAAGGGATTGGTGTGGTTCTCGCTGAAACTAAAACGGCTGCTGAGAGCGTGATTGAAGCATTCTTGGGACTCAAAGCGAATATCTTAGTGCAGGAATACATTAAAGAATCCAATGGTAGTGATATTCGTTGTTTTGTTGTCGGTGACAAGGTTGTTGCTTCGATGAAGCGTCAAGGTCCCGAGGGCGATTTCCGCTCTAATCTGCATTTAGGTGGTTGTGGTGAGGTGGTAAAAATCACCTCTGTTGAGCGTAAAATGGCTATTGCCGCTGTGAAGGCGATGGGATTGGTTGTCGCGGGAGTAGATATTTTACGTTCTAACCGTGGTTCACTGATCCTTGAGGTTAATTCGGCGCCTGGCATTGAAGGGATTGAGCAAACAACAGGGATTTCAGTGACTGAGCCCATTGTTGAGTATATCGAGAAAATGGTTGCGGCCCGTAAAACGAACAGGTCAATTATTGCCTAGTAGGTGATTGTGATAAAACGACGCCACTTTTTAAGGTGGCGTTTTGTTATGCTTAGAGCCTATAGATCAAAACTGTAGGAATATCCGAGTACTAGTTTGGCATCATCATCGGTGAGATCGGTATCTGAGACCATAAATGACACTGTGCCTATGCTGGTATCTGCGCTGAGAGTCACGTTATAGTCGGCATAATTATCTTCGCCAAACCAAGATTGGACGACATCACCGTTTGAGTAACCATAGTGCACTGATAAACTCAGCTTTTCAGTGAGAGGAACGGATACCGTCGCGGCAAGATAACTGAGATCTTTATTATCTAAAGGATCGGCGGCCAGATCGTCACCGGCATTGATGACTTGGGAGTAAGCTAGTTCGAGCCATTTCCACGTGACAGCAGCATGGAGCTCACCAAAATCAATACTGCCCGGCGCGTCTGGATAGGCGTAGTAGAGATAGCCAAAGTCGTAGCTGATGTCTTCGGTAATACTGCCGCCATAACCTGCATATAGATCAAGCTCGTAGCTAGTATCATCACCAAAATCCACATTCGATGCCCAAGTTCCCGCATAAAATCCAGAATCGTGGCTGTAGTCAAGGCCACCTTGGATTGCGACCGCATCTTTAGTTTGGGTCGCACCGCGCCATAGATAATTAGAGGTACCGCCAATGTTGCCTGATACGGCTGCAAAGGCGTTGCCTGCCAGTAACATTCCCGTCGATAAGGCCAAAACGCTGTACAGTGATTTCTTCATGCTCATCCCCTCGATTGACTTATTTATCGATTCACCATTGGCACACTCAAAGTCAGCTGTGGTCATTAGTGCATCTTGGTTTTTTTCTAAGGAAGGATTTGCTAATCACATGCCACTATTACAATGCCATGTAAAACAAGGTATTAGAACTCTAAATGTTAATGAAATGTTTTTATTTGCCAGTTTGTGGGGCAGAGGCGCACTTTTGTTGTGCAAAAAACATTCAGTGCTTCACTGGGATTGGGCAAAAAAAACGCCTCACAATGGAGGCGTTGTATTGAATTTTATAACTTAGTTTACGCTGTCACGTAGGGTTTTACCCGCTTTAAACTTCGGCACTGTCGCTTCAGCAATTTGAATTTCTTTACCCGTTTGTGGATTACGGCCAGTGCGAGCGGCACGAGTCGCTGTTTCAAAAGAACCGAAACCTACGATGGAGATTTTGTCACCATTTTTCATTGATTCGGTAATAGCTGCTTCAAAAGACTTCAATGCGCGTGCTGCTTCTACTTTCGTTAGATCGGCATTTTCTGCAATTTTGGCGATTAGTTCAGTTTTGTTCATTTTTATTGTCTCTTCTTTCCGTAGATTTATTTGAAATAAGCGTGCCTAACATGCCATAAGGTTTAGCACTTGGAAAGCCTTTTGCGTCTAGCGTGCAACAGGATGTTCAGTAAAGCGCAGAATATTTACTCAGTTCGTGATTTAAGTTTTATTCTGGTTTTATTCTTCTAACAGTTGATAGAGTAATTTTTTAACAAGTTTGGGTTCAAAGGGTTTGTCACATAAGGCATTTACACCCGCTTGGGACACATTGCTGAGGTGGGTATCGTTGGCTTCGGAAGACACCATCAAGATGGGAATGTGTGATTGTTGGCTTTCATTGCGGATAAATTGTGTCAAAGCTAGCCCATCTACACTCGGCATATTGTAATCAGTGATCACTAAGTCGAACATATTGTGTTTCATTAACGCTATGGCTTGCGCACCATCCTCGGCCTCGGTAATCAGCTTCATCCCTAAGTTACCAATCGTGCGTTTAATGACGTTTCTTGCCATACGGCTATCATCGACCACTAATACACGCACATCTTGTACATCGAAATTACTGAGGTCGAGTTCATCGTGGCTGAGTAAATCAATCGTGGCATTCAATGCTGTACCTAAATGGTCGGCACTGAAGGGTTTAGGTAGAATCGCTACTACACCCGATTGGCGGAATATTTCAAGTTGCTCACGGCGGCACTCACTCGAGACCAGCATAAATTGGATATCTTTGCAGTCAGCGTTGGCCCTTAAGTAGCGCAAGAGATCGATGGCAGTGCCATCATCGAAATGCATGGCGCTCGCAATAAGGTCAGGTTTATGGCGAGCAATAATATCTTTAGCCGCTTCTATGTTTTCTGCGGTTTGAATGCTGAGAATACCTTCTTGTTGTAAGCGCTGAATAATAATTCGACGCTGTGTCTCTGAAGGTTCTACCAAAAGAATGGAAAGTTCGCTGGGCGATAAATGGCTCATAGTCTACTTCAAGTTAAGAGTCGTAAGTATTTTACTGGGTCGCTAAGCTACGCTATTGATAACAGCTTAGCAACAAAGTCCATTACTGAGTTTGGCGGGTCAAATAGTGTCTCGTGACCTTAGAAAATGCGATCCAATACTGCACGAGTAAAATAACAATAATGCTCACTGTAAGTGGCAACATAGGAATGTTGTGGCCAGAAACAACCACTTTTACATCCTCAGGGGTAATGCGATAGGCAATAATTGCTGTAATCCCCAGAGCCGAGAATCCTAAGGTTTGCATGCCAATATAAATCTTCAACACTAAGCTAGACCACGGCGCCCGTATGAGTATGCCAACGAGCACGGGGAGGACACCTAGGGTGAATACATCAAGGGATTGAGTCATCACAGTACGCCAAAGTGCAGCAATGCTGAAGAGGCAATATAACGTGATCAGTAGTATAAGACGTTTAGGCATAGATTGAAGTGCACACCAGTAGCAAAGAAGATGAGCAAGTGTAGGAAATGCCCTAATCCGAGTCCAGTATAACCGTAATATCGTGTAGAATATGCCTTTTTGCTAGAGGCTCTAATAGGTGACGTTTATGACAGAAGTTGAGTTTTGGGGTTTAGTCACGCGAACAGAAGCGGCGCAATCACAGGAGTCTTTGACTCAAGCACTGAAGCAGAAACTTGCCGAATTGAGTAATGAAGAGTTAAAAGCTTTCGATAAAATGTTTGGTCAGCAGATGCGCCGTAGTTATCTGTGGTCTGTTTGGGGGGCGGCTTACATTATTACGGGTTGTGATTCTGAATATGCTTTTGCCGAGTTTAGGTGTTTTTTGATTTCACTTGGTAAAGAAATTTTCGAAGGTGTGGTTAATCAGCCTGACACCCTAGCACGTTTAGTCGCTTGGCCAGAGCGAGATGCCTATGCTTACCCTTTTGTAGATGAATACGACCTTATCGCAGGGCAATTATACGAAGATAGAACCGGTGAGGAACTGCCCTTTATGCCATCGGGCAAGGCGACGCCCGTGGGTAAAAAATTTAGCACTAAGCCCAAGGATTTAAAGCTGCAATACCCTGAACTGAGTGCCCGTTTTCCATTTTAATCTTGGCAATACCTTACGAGCGTAAGCAAGCGTTGGTAGTGACATCGAAGGTCATGCCGTATTTAGGGCAGATGTCGCTCATAAACTCATGTTCTTGCGCGGTTAATTGTTGACTAAAATCTTGCTTAAGCTGCTCTGTCATTTGATGTTCAGCCGCATTTTGCGCCTGAGCCAATTTACTCAAATGAACAGTAACAGCTTGTTGCTGGCTGATGGTCAATGGTGCAGCATGGCTTGGAAGGCTGATACTCGTTCCGATTGTCAGCAGTGCCAATAAAGCGAGTTTTCGTGAATATGGGTTGAATAGATAAGCCGTTTTTAGGTTCATAGGTAAGCTCCAAGTTAAAAATTACGTTTAACACGTTAGTTCTAAATCGTGCATCCTTAGACGGTAAAGAAAACGAGTTTTACTGTGAGGAGCTGAGTTTATTGTATAAATATTGAACCTATACTGAATGGTTAGTTAGTGCTCATTCTTCATTTCTTCGCATTGAAATCCTTGCTTACGAGTATCGAACTGGCACATAGATCCACATTCCCAAGGCACATTGTCGTAGAAGGCAGATTGTTCGCGTGCAAAATCGCGGCAAGTATTATAGCTGTCAAAGTTATCAGTTTTTTTATACTTTCCTGAATCATAGCCATGGTTGTAGATAAAGGCTGACCAAGTTTTAGGGCCAGTATTTTTGTCACTCGGGGAGATAAACCAAATCGCACTTACGACGCAGGTAAACAGGATAAGAATGAACACAGGTACAACAGGGAATTTCATTTTTTATTAAGTGGGCAATGTAAACAATAGCGGAAGGATAACGCTTTTTTTGTCGTTATGCGCGTGAAATGTTCACAAATTGATAACTATGCACTTACTTGGTGCAATTCCGATACAAAAAGATACGTATTGGTTGTGGTGGTTAAATAATATTTACTTAATTATACAAAAGCTTACGGAACATTTGCTGTACTTATATCCGTTTTGCGTTAAGCTCTAGTTCAGGTTAGATTTTGTACTGTGGTTCTCAGAAAGTTATCTAGGCCTTGGAGGCAAACATGAAAATTCAGTCCCTTTTACTCGCAGGTGTATTAAGTTGCAGTGCGGCTTGGGCGGCCGATGAAGCGCCTGTGGATCCCGTCACCGAAGATGGTGTGGTTAAAATTGTTTGGCAAAGTCCTAAAGATTATCGCGATATAAAATCATCAGGGGAGCTCCAATCCCGTTATGAGAAGCGCTTATTTGAAACCTTAACTGAAAACATCAATAAAGAAGCCACGAAGATTTTAAAGCCAAATCAAAAGCTTGAAATGACCATTACCGATGTTGATCTTGCGGGTGATATGCATCCAACATTTGGTGCGACCGCCAATGATTTACGCATTATCAAAGACATTTATCCGCCGCGTATGACTTTTTCTTATCAAGTCATGGAAAACGATAAAGTGATTATCGCGGGTGATGAAAAACTGTCGGATATGGGGTTTATGGGTGGGATCCAATCTTTAAATGATAAACCTTTTATGTATGAAACCAAAATGTTAACCGAGTGGTTAAAGAAGACGATTGCACCACAACTTTAATATCTCATATCAGTCGCTAATGCTGAGGATTTAAGCTGTTTAGCTATGCCGTTAGGGCCTGAGTGTCGATAATCAGATGATTTTCTAATAGGTAAAATCCGTTATTTGCGGATTTTGCCTGTTTTTTGGCCCTAGCACTTAAGGTCGATAGACTGTGTTCATGGGCGTTAAAGGTGAGTGCGGGTGGTAAAATGCCTACACACAGACTGATCAATTGATGGTAACAGGCTTCACCTTTTCTATCGTCGGCGAGCATTTCTTGGGCCAGCCAATGCTCGGCGCTATAAAACAAATGCTTATGGGTTTCAAAATCCGCTAGAATTCGCTGGCAACGGCTGATCATATGCTCACAGGTGCTGATAATGACAAAGTCATCGCCGCCGACATGGCCAACAAAGCAATTGTCGCTTTTATACTTCAGTAACAGATTCGCCACTTCACAAATCACTTCATCGCCACGGCAAAATCCATAAATATCGTTATAGGGCTTAAAGTTACACAGATCAAAATAGGCTAGATAAAAATGTTTCTTTTGGATCTTAAGGCGTTTTAATTCCTCTTGAATGGGCACATTACCCGGCAAGTCTGTAAGAGGATTCGCATGGCGCGCCATCTTAATTCTGTGCTCTGTGATCCTTTGTAGCAAATCCTTGGTATGGCCTATGCCGAGTAGTTTACCACGGCGAAGGATAATGAACTGTTGCGCTACCGTATTAGCACTCTCTGAGGTCAGTAATTGACTTACGGTGGATAACGGTTCGTTGGCCTCAATCTGGATGACTTGCGGGTCCATTACTTCACTCACAGCATGATTTTCATGTAAGGCGCGACCATAGGGTGTGCTGAAGAGTTCAAGTAAGGTCGCGCGGCTGATAATACCGAGTGGCAACAGGTTATCGACCACTACAACCGCCTGTAATGCAGGTTGCGAGATAAAGGTGTCACTTAAGAATTTGAGTTTAAGCGTGGGCGCTACGGTAATGGCGCTCGTGCACAGGCTCTCGGCCGATTCGCTGTATCTAGGTTGAATTTGAGTATTGCTCGGCACTAAGGTCGCTTTCATCGCGCGGCAGGGGAGTACTTCTGGACGACCGAGTAAGTAGCCTTGGCAATAGACGATACCCAGTTGTTTGAGTACGGCTAATTCCTCTTGCGTTTCAATTCCTTCGGCTATCACTTTGCAGGTTAAGCTTTGGCATAACTCCACAATCGAGCGGACAAATTCCTGTTTGACGGGAGTCGAATCAATCTGATGGATAAAGTGACGGTCGATTTTGACATAGTCGGGTGACAATTCTGACCAGAGTCTCAGACCCGAATAACCTGCACCTAAGTCATCGATGGCCGTTAAAAAACCTTGGCTACGATAGTGATTCAAGCAGGATTTGAGTAAATCGATATCATCGGCGGGGTATTGCTCTGATAGTTCAATCACAACCTGTGATGGCGCTATGCCGAGTTGTTGCAGCAGTTGTAAGGTCATGCCCTTGGGGTGGGCGGGATCTAATAATGCCTTAGGCGAGATATTGATAAACAGCTTGCCTTGAAACTGACGCAACTTAAATTGCTCGAGTGAAATACGGCGACAAAGGGTTTCTAGCTCGCTTAATTTACCTTGATGTTCGGCGGTCTGAAATAGCGGGACTGGGGAGTATAACGGGCTGTGTTCAGGGCCACGGCTTAACGCCTCAAAACCATGAATTTTATGTTCTAATATATTGAAAATTGGCTGAAATAAGGGACTGATTGCAGCTTTAGAGATTATTTTATCGAGCTCTTTAGCCAGATCTAAACTTGTCATTACGTCAGCCCCTTCGTCTATGTGAGCGGAGTCTATGACTTAGAAATGACAAAATGATGACAGTTTTGGGGAAGCTTAGTGCTATCTATCTGTGTTGGTGGGCTTGATTAGATATGCCATGGAAAGAGCTGAAATCTAAGGTGAGTTTCAGCTCCTAATCTCGGTTTAGCTTTGCTTCTTAAAGGCCTGCAATGTTTGCAGTAATGCGCCTAACTGACGCACATAGGTTTCGAGTTCTTTAGGATCGAGCGTTTGATGTTCTTCCATGCGAGTTAAGTCATCGACCAACTCTTGCACATAGGGCAGAAAGCGATTACTCGAAGCGATAAAACCTTGTTCTGCCGTGAATATGCTGGTGAAGTTTCCATGGCCAGCTTTCTTTAGCTCATCTAACTTAGCGTCGGCGTCTATGGCTTGGCGATAGGCGATTTGAAGATTTTCTTTCAGTTGCTCTATAACCTTGGTATGTGGCATAACAGCGTCTCATTGCAAAATTTGCAGGAATTATAAGGGGCAAAGGATATGGCAACAAGCCAATGGCGACTAATTGCATCAATCTGTTTTATGGCGTTAGCGGGTTTGAGCGCAAAAGTGGTGGGCGCAGAAACCGATAAACCACCATTTTATCAAGTGCAATGGCAAGGCAAGAGCGCGTATTTGCTGGGTTCGATTCATATTGGACGTGCCGACTTTTATCCTTTACCCACCCAAATTGAAACCGCGTTGGGTAAAGCTAAGGGCTTAGTTGTAGAAGTCGATATCAATAAAGTCGATAGCACAGCCTTACTGCAACAATACGGCCGCGCCGATAAAACTAAGGGTTTAGATTGGCAGAGCCGAGATAAGCAAACGGTCGAGAGCATGACGCCCTATTGCGCGGCCACGGCAAATGTTTGTCAGTCGATACAATCTTTCGCACCTTGGCTGCAGGCTACTCAAGTTAACTTATTGCGTTATAACGACTTAGGTTACAGCACGGATTATGGCGTTGATATGCAGTTGATGGCTCGATATGCGACTTTGCCTGTGTATCCGTTGGAAACTGCAGAGTCACAATTTCAATTGTTAGCGTCTTTTAATAGTCAAGAGCAGTGGTCTATGGTGCGTGAGGCGATTAGCGCATCGGATGCGGAGCTTTTATCGTTAATAACGGCTTGGCGTTCAGGTAATGAAACTGAGCTTGATTCCATAATGCAGGAGCAAATGGGCGGCGAGGGCGACACTAAAATGCTAGAGAAAATCCTCTGGCAGCGAAACCATGTGATGGCCGATGGCATTATAAAATTAATGGGCTCGACTGACGTGACTTCACCTTTGTTTGTGGTGGTTGGTGCTGGCCATGTGGTGGGGGATAAAAGCGTGGTGCAATTGCTAGAGCAAGCAGGCGCCAAAGTGAGCGCCTGCTGGAAACAGACTTGTCAGTAATCGTTTAGGCAGCGCGTTTGTAACTACACGCGCTCACACTGCAGAGCTTTGCCCTAAAAAGTGCACATATCGGCCCAGCGAAATATAGGGTTCGCGTTGCGAGTACTCCAGCTCCATTTGTAGCAGCTTGTGATAGTCGAAATCCGCGGGCTGACTCTTTTTCAAATAGTCGTGGATTACACGCACGCCAGACTGGCTGATGAGCGACATTCGCCACTCGCCAAACCAATCTTTAACTTCTTGAATATAAAGCGGATGAGTGGGAGTTAGTCGCACTTTCTTCTTCACTTTTAAATCAGCGGCGACGTAATCGAAATTGCCCGACACTAAAGCATGAAAGCGCATGGCTTCTTTGTTGTAAAACATCAAAGAGAATAATCCGCCGGGTTTTAGCATAGTAAGTAAACCCGCTACAGTGGGCTTAGCATCCGTTAACCATTCGACGACTGCATGACACAGTATGATATCGAAATAGCCATGGTTATCGACCGATAATGCTTGGATAGGCGCATTGATAAGCTGGATAGCTAATGGTTCAGGTGAGGCATCAATTTGTTCTTTGGCTTGAGCCAGCATCTCAGCAGAGATGTCGCAGAGTACAACTTCGTGGCCGAGGCGCGCTAATCTTTGGCTAAAGTAACCAAAACCACCGCCTGCATCTAATACTCTGAGTTTTTTATCCCCCAGTTTTGCCAGCGCGGGGACGAGGTCGCGCCATAGCACTGCGGCACGAATTTCGCCCTTGGGCGTACCATAGATGTTTTTCGCAAATTTTTGCGCGAGCTTATCAAAATTCTTATCTTGCACGTGATAACTAGGTTAAGGAGAGTGGAACGATAGTGTGGCACAGTCGTAAATTTTTCGCACTCTGGAGATGTTATTGCCGAGTTGAGATGGATAAATTTGCATCGTTAATTATTAATCTATTGATTTTATTTGTAGTAATTATTCCTACTAAACTTAGGGATACACAGAACTCTGTGCTCTGGGTTATAATCACGCCGTTTTCGCCAAACCTGACTCTATATACCCAAGCGACCTGAAGATACGAGTTTCAGAGCGCCTAGGATGCTTCAATTCAAGGCGCATCAATGACAGAATGTCGGCCACCTTTTGAATTGATGCAACACGGAAGTGAAGTGCCCTAGGCGCTCCGTCCCGGCGGGTTTTAACGCACTTTATGCTGTGTTGGTTATTTTGAACTTAGCCCGCTAGGTCCGCAAATAACCGCAATCGCCATGGATGGCGTGAATGCCATTTATGCAGGAGCAATAAAGGGCCTTGCCTAAAGTGCGTTAAATTCCCGCTGAATCCTGCATTTTCAGGTTGTTTGGGTATAGTTGTCCATTCGGAGAGTCAGCATCAGCCCTTATTAAGACGCAGCACTGCCTGTTTTACACTCGTTATCAACTTGATTGAGCAGACGTTACTCGTCTGTGCGGGGTAATTTATGGCAATGCATTTATGTGCCAAGGGATAGTTAATTAAAAGGTACTCAGACTTGAATAATGCATATTGTGTTGAATTGAACGCGATGCCGTCGCTGTTTTCTCTTTATCGCAAGATCTTCTTTGGCCGTAAGCCGGGTTGGGATCAGCAACCGCTGCCCTATATAAAGGTGACTGCGCCGCATGTGACTGTGTCTGAAACTAAAGTAAGCCAATATGCGCAGGTGTGTGGTTTTCAATTTGACGGTAAAGTGCTGCCGCCAACCTATTTGTACGTGATGGCATTTCGCCTGCATGCGGTGATTTTTACCCACGATGGCATCACTTTCCCACTGCTTGGGATGATCCACCTAAAGAACCGCATTCAAGTGTATCGCCCTGTAACGGTTGACGAGACTTTCTCCCTCGAGTGTGCCTTGACCACAAGCCGTGAGACGGATTCTGGCTTAGAGTTTGAATTTGTGTCTAAGGCGTTTGTGGGTGAAGAACTCGTTTGGGAATCGCTTTCCACCTATTTATATCGTATCGATGTTGCTGGACGTCGGGTTCGTCCACCTAAAGCCATTGATATGGCGTGGGAAACGCCACAAAGCTGGAGTTTGAGTGAAGATTTAGGTCGTCGTTATGCTAAGGCATCTGGTGACTATAACTTGATCCACTTGCATCCTGTGCTCTCAAAGCGTTTTGGTTTTGATCGCGTGCTCGCCCATGGTATGTGGTCTAAGGCCCGTTGTTTGGCGGAGTTGATGCCAAGCATTGGCGATCGTCCATTTACTGTGGATGTGACCTTTAAACTGCCACTGTTGATGCCTGCCGATGTTGGATTTGGCTATGAGCAGAATGCTAATAATATGGTATTTGAATTACGTGACAGCAAAGGCCGTCGACCTCATTTAAGTGGCGATGTGCAGTTTTAAGCCGCACTCAATAATACATACAACCACGGCGCCTTCTGGCGCCGTTGTTGTTTATGGTTGTTGCTTTTGAGAAACAAAAATCAAGGTACGCTGTGACCCATAGATGCCTACCAGATACTGAACCATTGCTAATGACTGAGCTCGATCTCATTGGCGGCGACGGCGCTCTTGAGCCGCTCGAACGCAGGACAGATTATTTGATGCAGATTAAGGAATCGCTCATTAACCCTTTCGATGGCTATATATCTTAAAGCCAATCACCTAATATCCGCCCTATTCAATGAGTGTTGTGCTTAGCAACCCCTCATACTAAACCAAAGCGTATTTGAAAGGGAGAAATCGACGCATGCTGACAGATATGGATATTTCGAATCGCGCTAGCCTAAAAGACATTAATGAACTGGGCGCCGACTTAGGTCTATTACCCGAAGAGATGATGCAATTTGGTCACACTAAAACCAAGGTCGAGCTCAGTGTGTTGCAGCGTTTAGCTGGGCAACGCAAAGGAAAATTGATTATCGTCACCGCAGTCACGCCTACGCCTCACGGTGAAGGTAAAACAGTGACGAGCATTGGCTTAACGCAAGCGTTAAATGCCATAGGTAAAAAGGCCTGTGCCTGTATTCGCCAGCCCAGCATGGGGCCTGTATTTGGGGTGAAAGGTGGTGCTGCGGGTGGCGGTTATGCGCAAGTGGTACCCATGCAGGAGATGAATTTGCATCTCACGGGTGATATTCATGCCGTGAGCAGTGCCCACAATTTAGGGGCTGCAGCGATTGCGGCGCGGCTATTTCATGAAGCGCGCTTAGGTAAGGCGGAATTTGAGGCGCAATCTGGGCAAGCGTTTTTGGATATAGATCCCAGTGAGATCCGTTGGCACCGAGTGGTCGATCACAACGATCGTTGTCTTAGGCAAATCCAGGTGGGCTTAGGCGATAATAATGGCCCAGAGTACGCCTCCAGTTTTGATATCACCGCCGCCTCTGAGTTAATGGCGATTTTAGCCTTAAGTCATAATTTGGCGGATATGCGGGCGCGAATAGGTCGTCTAGTGCTGGCATTAAATACTCAAGGGCAAGTGATCACAGCCGAAGACTTAGGTGTCGCTGGTGCGATGACGGCCATCATGGCGGATGCGATAAAGCCGACGTTAATGCAGACTTTAAATGGTTCACCTTGCCTGATCCATGCGGGACCCTTTGCCAATATTGCCCACGGTAATTCATCCATTATTGCTGATGATATCGCCCTCAGACTGGCGGATTTTGTGGTGACTGAAGCTGGTTTTGGATCAGATATGGGCTTTGAAAAGTTCTGTAATATCAAAGTGCGTCAATCGGGTCAGGTGCCCGCTGCCGCTGTGCTGGTCACTACTTTAAAAGCGCTGAAGGCCAATAGTGGTTTGGTGTCTGCGTCAGATATCAATCTACCAGATCAGGCTCGACTCGAAGCGGGCTTTGAAAATTTAAACTGGCATATCAACAATGTGGCTCGATATGGTATTCCTGTGGTGGTTGCCATTAACCGTTTCGCCATTGATACTGATGCCGAGTTGCAATGGCTAACTGCGGCTGTTAACGCGAGCAGCGCCTTTGGCTGTGAGGTCAGCGATGCTTTTAGCCAAGGGGAGGCGGGCGCTGTCGCCTTAGCGCAGACTGTGGTTCGCGCCGCTGAAACCGAGAGTCAGTTCAAGCTGTTATATTCAGATGAAGCCTCATTGGAGGCTAAGTTATCCACCTTAGCCGAAGTGGGGTATGGCGCAGCGGGCGTTAGCCTTTCTATCGAGGCCAAACAACAGGCGCAGCAGCTGGCCGTATTAGGTTATGGACATTTGCCCCTGTGTATGGCCAAAACGCCGTTATCAATTAGTCACGATCCTAGCTTAAAGGGCGTTCCTCAGGACTTTGAGATCCCAGTGCGTGGTTTAGTCTTGCATGCTGGTGCGGGGTTTATTACCGCCTTGGTGGGGAATGTGATGACTATGCCAGGACTTGGGCTGAAACCGGGTTACTTAAAAATTGATATTGATGCGCAAGGTGAGATAGTCGGCTTAGGCTAACACTTGATGCAGAGATTTATAGGCCAGAGATAAAAAATAAGGGCGAGCTCATTGCAACGCCCTTCTTCTCTCATTTAACGCTGGTTTAAAGCGGTGATTTCGTAGTTTGATAGATATGCACATCACGCTGTGGGAAGGGAATACTGATCCCTTCGGCGTCAAAGCGCATTTTCACTTCGCGGGTAATGTCCCAATACACTTCCCAGTAATCTTCCGGTTTTGCCCAAGGGCGAACGATAAAGTCGACCGAAGATTCGCTCAATAGATGTAGTTTAATCGTCGGTTCTGGCAATGGTTGTACCTTAGGATGCGCTTCGACGATGGACTTGAGAATCGCTTCAGCCTGTTCGATGCTGTCGCTATAACTGATCCCAAAGGTCATATCGACTCGACGTTGATGCTCAGCTGTGATGTTGTTAATTGTGTCACCCCAAATCTTATTATTAGGAATAATAAGACGTTGGTTATCCATGGTTTTAATCGTGGTGGAGACAAGGCTCATGTGACTGACGCGTCCGGTGACGCCAGCGGCGTTGATCAAATCGCCCACATCATAGGGACGGTAAATTAAGATCATCATGCCTGAGGCGAAATTCGACAGGGTATCTTGCAGGGCAAAACCAATAATAACACCCGCGATACCAAAGCCTGCGAGCAAGGGACCAAGTTCGATCCCAAGCTGTGAAAGGGCGATTAACAGCCCGATAGTAAAGACGGCTTTACCTGATAGCGAGGTGAAGAAGTCTTGTAATAACTTACTTAAATTCAACTTAGAATTGCTAACGGTATTTTTCACTATCTGTTTGGCTAACTTGCCGGCGAGACCCGCAATAAACAAGATCAAACAGAAAACAAATAACTTAAACACGACGGTTGGGCCGTGATTAATCGCTTGTTCTTGTGCCGTATTTAGCCACTGCTCAACGAGACTTGATGCCACATCAAAGTTCAACACATCTTGAGTTATATCACCTGAAACACTAAAGAGTGTCTTTTTCAGCGCGGCGGTATCATGGCCTAAGGCGTCGAGTAGGCTGATGTCGATATTTAAGCTCTGACTATTTTGTGCTAAGCGTTCCTTTAGCATCATTACGTGGCTGGTTTGTGCCGAAGTGACATCTTTACCTGCATTAGTTGCGGTATCGATTGCTGTTTGTAGTTGTTGCTGGGTATAAGTCACTAAACTTTCTAGCGTATCGGCACGAGCAACTAAAATTTGCATCAGTGATTTTTGTGCTTCGCTAATATCTTGGCCAACTTGTTCGAGCCAACTGAGCGTCTCGAGTTGTTGCTTGTAATAGGTGTCTTTTTCTAATTCGCGCTTTGATATTTCCAGCAGAGTCGCATCATCTGTGCTCGAACCTAATTGCTGTTCCAATTTACTAATGTTGTCATCGATATAAGCATCAATTTGTTGGATGTAGTTAAGTTGTCCTTGGATTAATGGCTGCAGAAAAGCCTTGTCGATTGGCGTTGCTTCGAGCAGATCTTTAATCTTATTACGTAACTGTAAGGTTTTGTTTTAAATTCGATATTCAACAATTGTCTTCAATTCGCCTTTGGCATTTTTTAGTTTACGTATATCCGTATCGATAGCCTGTTGCAGCATTGCCAGTTCTGCCTTGAGCGTTACAGGAGTGCTTAATGGGCTTTCGATTGCAGCGACAGGTTCAGTTTGCGCTTGGGATGAAAGGCTCAGTAGTGGTATTAGCAGGGCAAACACGAGAGCGAGGTAGCGGTGCATAGGAGTGATCTTAAGTAGAAATATGTCTGAGTATGATAGATGTTGCCGGATTTACTGTAAAATATCTGCGAGTGAAATAGCCCTTGGAATTAAACTTTTTGGGAAGGGTTGATTTGAGCTTAACCTTGAGTGCGGTGCTTTATCTGCTTTTTCCGACATTTTGGGTATTTACAGGCCGAACTCTAGTCGGTATCTGGTAAACTTGCGCATCGTTATTTAGGAATCGTGTTTTCATGTTGTGTTCCCATTGTAATCAGTACATCAAGGTCAGTGACATTAGCCAGCAAAGAGGCAAAGGTTTCGACGCTCAAGTGCGTTGCCCCCATTGTTCGGCTTGGTTAGGCCGCAGTCCAACATTGGCTAAACTCAAGTTATTAGGATTTTATTTGAGTGTATTTACGGCGGGATACAGTTACTTTGATGCCTCTGTGCGGTATTTTGCGATCCCTGTAATGATTTTTTCGTTGATGTTGTTGTTTGTGAGCCATTTTATGGATCAAGTCATCACCATTGAAGCGCCAGAGCAGGTCGATGATAGCGATCAAAGACAGAAGTATCGTTAGGCTAATAAGTGGATTCGTCATGGATAGGAAAATCGGCGATACAATTTTCCAGAGACGAACATCATTTGAGCGCCTTTAGCAGGCGCTCAAAATGCAACGAAGAGGGTTTAAGGGGTGAACTGCAGCCGCGGTTAATGAGTCTTTGTTTACTGCACGACTTGTTCTTGACTCGTTAAAGAGTGCTCAACGTAATAAATACCACCAAATATCACCGCGCTGAAGATGACTATCCCTAAGATAAGCCCTAAGTTTTCACGAAAAAATGCTAGCATAATAGTTGCCTTTAGGTGGATAAAACGGAGCCATATCGAGCTTGATTTCGTCATTGTGCTCGCAGACATAAAAACTAAATACACTATAGTTACACTCACTTAAGCTAATCTTAAATGCGTTTTTTTACCTGTGTCCTGGCAAGATCCTACCGCTATTGAAACAAGAAGTTATTGGTAAGACTGGGTACCTCAAATATCTTGTAACCTTTTGCAAAGCGATTACCTTATTGCAACTTGCTATGGCACTGACATAGACTTATGCAACTTTTTAACTATGGGGACGACTGAGTGAGACTTAAAAGTCACATTAGACGCACAATTTCGATATGGCTTGCTGCCGTACTGATATTGCTGTCTCTTGCTGCCTCAGCCCATAGTGTGACCCATCTTGATGATGGCGCTAAGACTCACTGTACTCTGTGCTTCCATCAGCACCAACTCAACAAGATTTTATTGACCCATCCGCTGACGCTGAATTTAGCTATACAGCATTTAGATGTGGTCGAATTTATTTTACCTTCCTCTATTTTTGAACACGTCAGTGTTTATCGCAGTCGTGCGCCTCCCTTCGCTCTCTAAATCAACTTAAAATTTTAACTTATTGTATTTCTTGATGACTTTATATCGGTCGTCGAGTGCTAGTTGTATTTTGGAGATATCATGAATGTTTTAAATACCCGAATTTCTTTGGTGGCTTTGGCGTGTGCGCTCGTTTCGCCTAGCTTATTTGCAGAAGACTCGAGCTTGACCAACCCTAATATCAGTGGTGTGCTAAATGGATATTATCAGACGGGAGAGCGCCCATTAGCCGAGAGTCCAGATGGCTTTGGTTTAGGTGAAACTGAACTGGCGATGAGTGCCAATATCGATGATATGTTTTACGGTAAAATCACCGCAGTAGTTGAAATGCATGACGGTGAGACTGAACTGAATCTGGAAGAAGCCTTTATTCAAACCATGGCAATGCCAGCGGGGTTTTCTATCCGTGGTGGCCGTTTCTTATCGGACATTGGTTACCTCAATAACCAACATTTACATACTGATTCCTTCACCGACCGTCCTGTGGTTTACCGTGCATTCTTAGGGGGACATTATTTTGATGACGGTATACGTTTTAACTACGTAGCGCCGACGGACTTGTATTGGACCATGGGCGTTGAAGCCTTTAAAGGCGATAGTTTACGTGCTGCCGATGAGCATGGTGAGCGTGAGTTTAAGAAGGTCGGCGTTTATACCTTGTACTCAAAAATTGGTGGCGACATAGGCGATAACAGCTCATGGCAAGCGGGGTTGAGTTACTTGCGCAACGAAAATGGCCAAGTGACTGCCCATGAAGAAGGGGAACATGAAGATGAGCATGCCCATGGTGATGAGCACGAAGGTCATAGCCATGCCGCATCTTACACAGGTAAAAATACCTATGGTGCTGATTTTGTTTATAAGTGGGCGCCTAACGGTAACTACAAATATCAAAATCTCACTGTGAGCGGTGAGTACTATCGCGTGAGCGATTTTACACCTATCGATTTACATCCTGAGGATGCACCGAGCCAAGATTACCACCAAGGTTGGTATCTGAGCAGTGTGTACCAATTCACGCCGAGCTGGTCAGCGGGGGTGCGTTATGGTGAAGCTGATACCCAAGAGCTCCATGGCGATCATTTTCATGGGCAAAAGTTGAAGGAATCTGAGGTGAGTTTGGCTTGGCATTCTAGCCACTTCTCGACGGTTCGTTTCCAGTATACCAATCAAAAGGGTACTAACTTCGATGGAATAGAAGACGATAACATCTTCACTATTCAATACATTATGTCTCTGGGGGCTCACGGTGCGCATCAATTCTAATTTAGCTAAATTGGCCGCAGTGGCCTTATCTGTCACTTATACTGGTTTGGCCCATGCCGAGCTGAATGTGTTTGCCTGTGAACCTGAATACGCGGCATTGACCAAGGAGCTTGCTCCAACGGCTAGCATCTATTCGGCAACGACGGCATTACAAGACCCTCACCAAGTGCAGGCGCGTCCGAGTTTGATCGCTAAAATGCGTCAGGCGGATCTTGTGGTGTGCGCAGGTGCCGATCTTGAAGTGGGTTGGTTACCTATGCTGCAGATGAAGTCGGCAAACGCAAAAGTGCGCTCGACCGAGCAAGGCTTATTTTTCGCAGCCGATCAAATTGAAACTTTAGATAAACTGGCCAGTGTCGATCGCAGCATGGGGGATGTGCATGCTCAAGGCAATCCACATATTCATTTTGACCCGACGCGACTGTTAAAAGTCGCCACGGCACTGAGTGCTAAGCTGACTCAGTTAGATCCTGCTGGTGCGGCCGATTATCAACAGTCACTGGCAGATTTTACCACTCGCTGGCAAGCCGCAGTCCCGCGTTGGGAAGCGCAAGCTAAGGGATTACAAGGTAAAAAAGTGATCGCTTACCACTCAAGCTTCAGATACTTATTCAACTGGATTGGTATCGAGCAAGTGGCAGATTTAGAGCCAAAACCGGGTTTAGCTCCCACTAGCGGCCACTTAGCGAGTCTGCTGACGCGCGCCGAGCAGGGGGATATTCTGGCCGTAGTTGTGGCATCTTATCAGGATGAACGCGGTGCAAAATGGCTGGGTGAAAAAGCGAACTTGCCCGTGGTAATGCTGCCTATGTCTGTGGGGGGGAATGATAAGAGCCAAGATTTATTTAGCCTGTATGACAGCGTGATTTCCCTCTTAAATGGAGTGAAATAAACCTATGTTTGATCTTGAGCTGATGTCGATTCTGTTACCTGCATTGGCAGCGGGGATCTTAGTGTTGTCGACGCATATTGTACTTGGGAGACAAGTGCTTAAGCGTGGCATCATTTTTATTGATTTAGCGATAGCGCAAGTTGCCGCTTTAGGCGCGATTGTCGCTCACATGGACCACAGATTAGAAGATATGCCGTTTGCTAATGTGTGGATGCCAGCGCTGTTTGCCCTTGCTGGTGCAGGGTTTATCGCTTGGTTAGCTAAGCGTATGGCGGGTGAGTTGGAGGCTATGATTGGCTGCTTTTACGTCTTGTCTGCGGTGGCCGCAATGCTGTTGCTGGCAAACGACCCACATGGCGCCGAGTTGTTAAAGCAATTGATGTCAGGTCAGATCCTGTGGGTGAGTTGGTCACAACTGATTTTGCCGGCCGTAGTGTATTCACTGGTGTTATTAGCGATATTCCTGCGCCCCCAGATGTTGGACGGGGCAGGATTTTATCTGCTATTTGCGCTAGTGATTACCTTATCGGTTGAATTAGTAGGCGTTTATCTGGTGTTCAGTACCTTGATATTGCCAGCTTTAGCGTTGAACAAGTACCGTGGTAAAGGTCGGCTATTTTACGCTTACCTCGTCGGTTTACTGGGCTATGTTTTGGGCTTAGTTCTGTCGACGACCTTAGATCTCCCTAGTGGTGCGGCAATTGTCGCGACTTTGGCCGTGAGTGCCTTAGTTATCCGCTTTGTGTTAAGTAAAGTCTCACCTCAGGCAACTGAGCCTGAAATCTTACCCAAGCACCACGCTTAGTTCGATATTAATCTTAAAGCCCATCGATACACTGGAGGTTCAGTATATCGATGGGCTTTTTTTGCTTGCTTGTTAGCAAGTCAGCTTACAGATGTAAACAATATATTGAGTCCCAAAGCCATGGTGGCTATACTGTCGCCACTTTTACAGTCGGAGTAAATCGTGCTTTTAATCGTCAGATCAATGTTGTTGGCGGTATCCTTGTTGCTTGCCTTTATTTTTGGTGGCTTAGTGTGTTTATTAAGGCCTCGCCATCGCGACAATGTACATATGTTCGCCAAGATCTTCTCATCGGTTGCGCCAATCCTTGGGATTAAAGTGATTGTTCGCCGGCACGAAGATGTGCAGGACGGCCCGTATATTTTCTTAGCAAATCATCAGAATAACTTTGATCTCTTTACTCATACGACAGCAGTTCCTAAAGGTACAGTGAGTTTAGGCAAGAAGAGTTTGGCGTGGATGCCGCTATTCGGTCAAATCTATTGGTTGTCAGGAAATATTCTTATCGACCGTAAAAACCGTCACAGTGCCTTTGATACTATGGCTAAAACGGTTGAAAAAATTAAGCAGAAGAATCTATCCGTATGGATTTTTCCTGAAGGTACACGTTCGCGTGGGCGTGGTCTGTTACCTTTTAAAGCGGGAGCTTTCCATACTGCAATCGCGGCGGGAGTACCAGTGGTGCCAGTGGTTGCTTCGTGTCAGAGCCATATTAAGTTAAATCGCTGGAATAACGGTGTCGTCATCATCGATATGATGGCACCTGTGCCGACCGCAGGTTTAGATAAAGCCGATGTGAAAAACTTCTCTGCGCAAATTCATGCCAGTATGTCGGCGAGATTTGCTGAGATAAATCAAGAAGCGGCAGCACTTATGGGTAAAACTCTCGCGAGTGATGACGTATAATATACCCAAGCTACCTGAAGATACGAGTTTCAGAGCGCCTAGGGTGTTTCAATTCAAGGCGCATCAATGAAAGAATGTCGGTCACCTTTTGAATTGATGCAACACGGAAATGGAGTGCCCTAGGCGCTCCGTCCCGGCGGGTTTTAAAGCACTTTATGCTGAGTTGGTTATTTTTAACTTAGCCCGCTAGGTCTGCAAATAACCGCCTTACCTAAAGTGCGTTAAATTCCCGCTGAATCCTGCATCTTCAGGTTGTTTGGGTATAATGCCAATTTGAGCCAGATTTACCTTAACGGAGACAAATCCATGTCTATTGAAAGTCAGTTAAAAGCCCAACTTGCAGAGAATCGTGACATAGTGCAAGCCCTGCTTGACGATGGCTCAGAGCCTGATGCGGAATATGTTATTGAGCATCACTTTTCATCGACCAATTTTGACCGTCTTGAAAAAGCGGCTGTGGACGCCTTCAAATTAGGTTTTGAGGTGAATGATGCCGAAGAAATGGAACTGGAGGATGGTTCAATTATCTTCTGTTTCGATGCTGTCGCACACCACAAACTGGATGTTGAATTACTGGACAAAGCGGCCGAGCAATTGCTGCAATTAGCGGTAAAGCAGAAAGTGGAATATGACGGTTGGGGTACCTATTTCGTCGGCGATGAAATGGATGACGAAGAAGATGAAGACGAAGAAGATGATGGTTTTCCTCATTAATTCGTTGGCGGATCTCGAGTTTAATCTTCACTCGTTTTAAATAAAAATGCCCATCATTGATGGGCATTTTTATTGGGTATACTTAGGATTTACTTGTTTTACTCGTATGTAAAACACTGCAGTTACGGCCTTTTTGTTTCGCTTCGTACAGGGCTTTATCGGAGCAGGAGATCCAGCTAGAACTGCTGGTAATATGGGAGCCAATTTCACATACGCCTAAACTTACCGTCACAGTAATCTTAAGGCTTTCATACACTATGACGGATGCGGCGATTTTCTCCCTGAGTCGCTCGGTAAAGTTCATCGCATCTGCGCCGCTGGTTTTAGGCAATACAACCGCAAATTCTTCGCCGCCATAACGCCCTGCACAGTCGGTATCACGTAAGGATTGGCTGAGTAAGTGCGCAATATGCTGAATGACTTTATCACCCGCCACATGACCATAGCTGTCGTTGATATGTTTAAAGTTATCGATATCTATCATGACTAAACTTGCCATACCTGAGTAGCGGGCATACAAGTCGTACTCGTGGTCTAAACACTCTTGCCAATGACGACGATTATGCAACTGAGTTAGACCATCGGTTTGGCTAAGGCGTTCGAGTTGCTCGTTGGCAGCTTTAAGTTGCAATTTGTTGATGGCGATATCTGTCACGTCATAAATAATCACACTGATATGGGTCACTTGTCCCGTGAGCGATGCCAGCGGCAGCAGGGTCACGTTCTGGTACATATAGTCTGCACGGCCTGTAATCGGGCGATAGTTTTTAAATTGGAAAACGTACGGACGTTGTTCCCAGCTAATAAAAGCACGGTTTTTAAGCATGAAAACCGATTCCATTTTCTGCTTTAACCAAGTGGCAGGCAGATCGGGGAAGCGGGTAAATAGGTTTTGACCTTTGATCGAATTAGGGGAAACACCGCTGTGATTCTCCATAAAACCGTTCCACAGCTGGATATTGTAATGGCGATCTAATACCACTAATCCCACCTCTATGGTTTGTACCATATCGATGAGCCAGTGTAGTTCGTTCATTGCGCTTTGGTCATTTGACATAGGATAAAATCCAACTGGTTAATCGAGTAAATAGCCGAGTTTATAGCTAAGTGTGGGGATAGAATCCTCGGTGAAGAGCAGTAGCAAATCGCATTGAATATTATGATCTTCAATCCGATAGTTGATCTCCATTGCCAAAGTTCGGTGCCATTTCTCTGAATTATCATGGATCAGATCGTTAACCGTGCAGTGCCGTCCCAGCACGACAGGGTGAGCCTGACTAAATTTCATGTCGAGCTGTTCAGAAATGCCGTTAAGGAAAGCGCCTATCAGTACGTTTCCAGTATCAATTAGGACTTCTATCTCAGTATTTTTGTCTTCTGGATTAGCTAATCCCATCAGCTTGGCCATGTCCTTAAAGCTGGAATCATGGAACAAAAGCAGGGCTTCTCCCGCAATACCCGCACCGATAAAACCTTGGCAGAGTGCTGATACAGTTGAGCTTTCTTCCGTGGCTTTGAGCGCCATGGTTAACTCACTGACTTCAAGCACGTTCACATTAGGGATAGGTAGTAACACGAATACATCGAGTAACTTAGCTAACAGATCGGCGGCGCGTCCCATGGCAACGTTGGCTATTTCTTGGCAAGCGTCGCGCATGTCGACTTTGATCATCGGGACTTCGTCGGTGAGATCTTTCTGCGTCAGCGTTAAGATGCCGTAATCTTGTAAAATGTTGCTGATGGCATCGGCGCTCACCGGTTTTTGAATAAAATCTAACGCACCCAAGGCTTTAACCCGCTCGTGAGCTTTGATTTGAATATCGCCGGATACCACAATAATCAGCGCGGGTAAGTCCTGTTGCTGGACGGTTTGCAGTACTTCATAACCGTCCATTACAGGCATGTTGAGATCAAGAAACACCACTTCGCCTTTTCCAGCGCGGATGGCATCAAGGCCTTCGGCACCATTGGTCGCATAAGTTATTTCCACATCCCACTCTTTGGGAAGTGTGCGGGCCATTTGCTTACGTGCCATGGCGGAATCGTCACAGATGAGTACAGATATTGACATGCTGACTAGTGATCCTTATTTGCCCATTTATTGAAGATAACACTTATTTTTTAGGTCTGACTGACGAATTGCGTTCTTCGGGCAAGTCTGATTAATATCTTTTATATGTAACTTATAGATATCATTGATAAATTTATATTTTCTGATGGCATTAAAATTTGAATCATTGTTGAATCAAATCATGCTGAATCTTAAATCGAACTGGCTAATGTTTAGTAAATAACAAGGATATAGTGACTAAAAAAGGACTATAGAATCCATATATGGCTGCCCAATCATCCTTCGCTGCAGGTAGCATTGCGATACTGGTGTCGATTTTTAGCAGTTAAATAGCTAGCGGTTAAATACGCTTAATTATTGAGCTTGCTAAGGCTATCTAATCGAAAAATACATTAGGATTACTGCACGTAGTGATGACAGCCTAACATAAGTTGCCTTCAATCCATGATGGAATTGGCAATATTTTGACTTAAGTCAAAAAACAGGCTCATGTTATATCTTTTAGTGAATTATGCCAAACGTGTTAACATTTATTCTGGACTGACCAGTAACGGAATATTTCATGAGTGGCCAAAGTGTACAAGTTAAAATCGATGATGGCATCGCCTACGTGTTGCTTAATCGTCCTGAAAAAATGAATGCTATTAACTATTTAATGTTTAGTGAGCTTGACTGCGCGATTAAAAGTATTAAATCCAATCGTGCGGTGCGAGCCGTGATCCTCTCGGGAGCGGGTGGGCATTTTAGTTCAGGGCTTGATGTCAAAAGCGTGATGTCGGCACCGATGCATGCAGTTAAGTTACTGTTTAAGGGTTTACCGGGGAATGCGAATTTGGCACAGCGGGTGTCACTAGGTTGGCAAACCTTGCCTGTGCCAGTGATTGCTGTGCTTGAGGGCTGTTGCTATGGCGGCGGTATGCAGATCGCTTTAGGCGCAGATCTGCGTATTGCTAGCCACGACAGTAAGTTATCTATCATGGAAGCCAAATGGGGACTCGTGCCAGATATGGCGGGTTTAGTCGCATTAAGGCAAATTATGCCTAAGGATCAAGCCATGTTACTTAGCCTGACGGCAAAAGTGCTTGAGAGTCATGAAGCGCTGGCCTTAGGACTCGTGACACAAGTGAGTGAGACGCCCATGGAAGCCGCTGAGCAATTGGCGCGGCAACTGATGCAAACCTCACCGGATGCTGCTGCGGCCATCAAACTTAGCATTAATCGCAGTTGGACTGCTTCTATCCGTAGTCTGCTGTGCCGCGAGTCTATTAGTCAGATTCGGTTATTGTTAGGCAAAAATAGCAAGATAGCGGCGACGCGTCAGCTGAAAGATCCGCAGAAACCCTATCGGGATCGACAATCGGGTTGGTAATGCTATTTTGTCTGAATTAGCTTGAATCGCCGTTTTTACTGCGCGCCGCTCATTCGGGCAGAAAAGCCTTTAATCGCATTTAAGCAATTCTGCCATGCGCTCTCGTTATCTAAATTGAGCGCTAGGGTAGTTTGGCGATAGTTAGGGCTTTCTAAGGTCACCGCGAGTTTTTTGCGATTGTCGGCTGTTTCTAATGAGGCTGGGTGACCGTCTGGCGATTGAATATCTAAAATGGGCAGCGTGAGTTTTGCCAGTTGTTCTGCGAGTGCTTGATTACGCTGTTCGTCTTCTCGATAGGGATTGATGACAATCAGCACATCGGGATCGGCAATCTTCTTCTGGCTTAATAGGCTAATCAATAATCCTGCACTTTGGTCGGCGGTGATCAAAATACGTTTTCCTGCATAATCTGCACCGACGGCATCTAACTGCGACATGCTTTTGACGAGAAAATCTTCCTGCTCTTGCTGGTGCTTGCTGTTATCTTCGGGCTTGATTTTAGGGCTTGGTTTGTTGGACGGTGAGCTTAATTGCGCGGCGCCAGGCGAGGTCACTTCAGTAGCGGCGGTAGCAAAGTTAGCTGCGGGCATTTCAGTTGGCGGAGTTAAACTTAAGCTGGCCCAACCGGCAGGATTGATATTGCGGCGTACAAACGCCATCAATCCAGGCGCGTCTGCGGTACCATTGGTGGCGGGCAGGATTATCGCCGCACCAAGTTTCTTTTTACCTTCCCATGGTCGCACTAACAAATCGTAGGGCTGATTATCAATCGTGATTTGTTTAATTTCATTTGTGGGTAGATAGCTGTGATTCGACTTTTTGGCACTGATTTCGGCTGGCGCAGATGTTGGTGGAGTTGTTGTCGTGTCTGCCGCGTGGGTAGCGATGGTTGTGATGCCGAGAATGAGGCAAAAGAGGAGTGAAAGAATGCGCGGCATAGAATTGATAACCACCTGTGTAGTCTCATAAATTCATCAGTGTTTGAGTATAACCTGAACAATTACCAAAAAGTGAATTTTCCTCGCCAAAGAATTGCACCTGTCATTTAGTATAAAAAGCCACTTGTAATAAGAGGCCACTTGGAATCGAAAGCCACAGGGCACAAAAAAGCCCAACGCTGAGGCTGGGCTAATTGATGGAAACCTGCTGTTCCGCTTGGGTCTATACGTGGCTGACGAGGACCATACGGATCGCATCGAGTTGTAACTGGCTGGCATCTAGATAAGTGTTTAACTCTTGCATCTGATTGCGCAGGTATTCCAATTCATCCTCACGGATATTGGGGTTCACAGCCTTAAGTGACTCTAAACGATCAAGCTCTGCACTCAGTTGCTGAGTCATTTTCTCTCTGGCTTGGGCGACCATTTCATCGACAACCACTTGAGCATATTCTTCACCCTTAGCAAATAACGGATGCAAAATAGGCTGAGATGCCGTGACTAACTTGCCGCCAATGTGACGATTCACTGCGCTTAATTGCTTATCGAAACTGGCGTAATCCACTTTAGCCGATAGATCGTTACCGTTTTTATCCAACAACACGCGAAGGGGGGTAGGCGGTAAATAACGGTACAACTGGCTCGACTTAGGTGCTGAGGCATCGGCCATGTAGATGAGTTCTAAGAATAAGGTACCTGCTGGCAGGGCTTTATTCTTTAGAATTGCGACGCTGGTGGTGCCAGTTTCAGAACCTGTGATCAGATCGAGCCCCGTTTGCACCAGCGGATGCTCTTGGGTGATCAGCGCAATATCATCGCGTGATAACGCTGTGTCACGATCAAAGGTCACTGTTACGCCATCTTCTGGCAAGCCAGGGTAAGTTGGGAACATCATGTGTTCACTCGGGCGCAGAATAATCGAGTTTTCACCCTTATCTTCTTGATCAACACCGATAATATCCCACAGACGGATCACTGAGCCGATTAAATGAGTATCACCGTCACTTTGGGCAAGGCGGTTGACGATTGCCAGTGCCTTCTCGCCGCCGTGTGAGTTGATTTCCAGCAGCTTGTCGCGGCCTTGCTCCATGGCGTGCTTGAGTTCTTTATAACGGCTCTGGGTGTGATTGAGCAGGTTTGTCAGCTCATCGCTGTCATCACCCACAAGCACGTTTAGCAGATCTTCGGCAAATTCACTGTAAAGCACATGACCACTCGGACAAGTGAGTTCAAAGGCGTTCAGCCCTTGGTGATACCACTGCATCAAACGTTCTTGGGCGGTATCTTCAAGGTATGGCAAGTGAATTTGGATATCATTTTTCTGGCCGATACGGTCTAAACGACCGATTCGCTGTTCCAATAGATCGGGGTTTAGTGGCAGATCGAACAGCACTAAGTGGCTGGCAAACTGGAAGTTACGACCTTCAGAACCAATTTCAGAACAGATCAACGCCTGTGCGCCGCCTTCCTCTTGGGCAAAGTAAGCGCCGGCTTTATCGCGCTCGATAATCGACATGCCTTCGTGGAATACTGTTGCTTGAATACCTTCGCGGGTGCGCAGGGCCTCTTCTAAGCTCAGGGCGGTTTCCGCTTGGCTGGCGATGATCAGCACTTTTTTGCTGCGGTGTGATTTTAAGAACTCAATTAACCAATCCACACGGGGATCGAACTTCCACCAACTGGCGCTGTTATCTTCAAATTCTTGATACAGTTTTTCAGGACTCAGGGCTTGCGCCGCTTTCGCCTCTAATGACTTGTGTCCGCCCATCATGCCGCTGACTCGTGCGGCAGTTTGATATTGATCTGGCATGGCGTGTGGATAAGCGTTAAAGAAACGCTTAGGGAAGCCTTTTACCGAGGCGCGACTGTTGCGGTATAACACGCGGCCAGTACCGTGACGGTCGAGTAATTCTTGCAGTAATTCGCTGCGGGCGGCTTGCTGTACTTCGGCATTAATGCCGTCGGCTTGGATTAAACGAATACTTGGGCTGATGTCTTTTTCACCCAGTAATTCGGTCAAGCTGTTGATGGCGGCGTCGGGTAATTTAGCGTTGCCAGCCAGCGCTTCGGCGGCAATGGCGACGTCTTTATAGCTGTCTTCTTCGGCTAGGAAGGCATCGTAATCGTAGAAACGATCCGGATCGAGCAGACGCAAACGGGCGAAGTGACTTTCATGGCCAAGTTGATCCGGCGTTGCGGTTAACAGTAAAACACCTGGGATCACTTCGCTTAATGCCTCAACTACTTGATAGGCGCGGCTTGGCGCTTCTTCGGTCCATTCTAAGTGGTGCGCTTCGTCAACCACTAACAGATCCCAATCGGCATCTAGGGCTTGATCTAGACGTTTTTTCTTACGCAGTAATTCGAGTGAACAAATCACTAATTGTTCTGTGTAGAAAGGATTGTCGTGATCAGCATAGGCTTCTACACAACGGTCTTCATCGAATACCGAAAAGCGCAGATTAAAGCGGCGCAGCATTTCCACTAACCACTGATGGCGCAGAGTATCGGGCACGATAATCAGAATGCGTTCGGCGCGGCCAGTAAGCAGTTGTTGGTGAATAATCAGACCCGCTTCAATAGTTTTACCTAAACCCACTTCGTCGGCTAACAGTACACGCGGTGCATAGCGACGGCCGACTTCATGGGCAATCCACATTTGATGCGGAATAAGTCCAACACGTGGACCTTGCAGACCCAGCAAATCCGATGAGGCCAGTTTGTGGCGCAACATTTGGCATTGATAACGCACACCAAAACGGTCGAGGCGATCGATTTGGCCAGCAAATAAACGGTCTTGGGGTTTGTTGAAACGAATATTGTGGTTCAGCAGGGTTTCACGCAGTGTCGCTTGCTCGCCTGTCTCACTGTGAATGCCGTGATAGATCACTATCCCGTCTTTCTCGGTCAATTCACTGACCGCAAGGCTCCAGCCTTCATGGCTTTCAACCGAATCGCCGGGATTGTATATAACGCGTGTCAGAGGGGCTTCTGCTCGGGAGAACATGCGGTTCTCACCCGTGGCAGGGAATAATACAGTGACCATACGGCCTTCTACTTGAACCACAGTTCCTAAACCAAGCTCTGACTCGGTATCACTTATCCAACGTTGACCTAAGGCGAACGGCATCTTAAATTCTCATTTCTAGGCGGACTCTAACAAAGGGCGCGTATGTTATACCAATACTCGTGATATTTAAATCGCCCTCTCACCCGTTAGAGCCTAATTCCCAGAGTGCTAGATTACAAATTGTACAAGCGACAAAATTGTCATGTCAGTACATGAAACTGTCACGCTAATGTCACATCCGCGGTTATACACTGCTTCGAGTCTGTAAGGTAAACAATGGTTGCTGTATTGTTATCTCGTGAGTTTGGTGCCAATATCAACTTAAGGTTTAAGTGCGAGTAAAGTGCTATCAACTTGAACCTTATGATCATTCTTTGCCATATGCTTAGCCAGTAATAGGAGCCGTGTAACTTTTATTGAGACTCAAAAGTGTGTTTAAACTTTAATGAAGCACTCTGGAGGCGCCATGGAACAAGACGACAGAAAGTTGTTTGTACTGGATACCAATGTGTTACTACATGAACCTTTGGCGATCTATTCGTTTAAAGAGCACGATGTGGTCATTCCGATGACAGTGCTAGAAGAGTTGGACCAGATTAAAGATCGAAAGAGTGATGTGAGTCGTGATGCTCGGGTTGCTATCAGGGCATTGGAAGATACCCTAGGCGGTGAAACTACCCCTGAGCAGATTATCAATGGCGTCCCTTTACCCAGCCGAGAGGGTCATGCTGATGCCGTCGGTTCGCTCTCAATTTTCCCTGATCACCTTGTCGATTTTACCTTAGGCGCACTGCCTGGAGATGGAAACGACAATCGCATTATCAATACCGCGCTACATCTACAAAACCTACATCATCCCCGTACCGTTGTCTTAGTCACCAAAGATATCAATATGCGCCTTAAAGCCAAAGGTGCAGGTATTCAATTGGTTGAGGATTATCGAACTGACCAGTTGATTGATGATATCCGCTTCCTCAGTAAAGGCTTTTACCAGTTTGAAGGTAATTTTTGGGAGCACTTGAACAAGGTCTCCACCGAGCGCCACGGTAGACATACAGTGTATGAAGTACCGCTCAAAGACCTCGAAAATGATAATTTTTATATCAACCAATATCTTATCGACACAGAGTCTGATTTTTGCGGTCGTGTTATCGAGCGCACAGACACCCATTTACATATTTTAGATTTAGGCCGTGAGCGGGTGAAAAACCTCGAGGCATGGGGTGTTAAACCTAAAAACGTCTATCAAGGCATGGCATTGCAGGCGCTGCTCGATCCCGATATCGATCTGGTTATCTTAACCGGCCCTGCGGGTTGCGGTAAAACCTTGCTCGCCATGGCGGCGGCGTTGGAACTGGTGGTCGAGCGTAATCGCTACGACAAAGTGATCGTCACCCGTAACACCCCTGAAATCGCCGAATCTATCGGCTTCTTGCCCGGCACGGAAGAGGAGAAGATGATGCCGTGGCTGGCCGCGATTACTGATACGCTCGAAGTACTGCATAAGAATGATGTGAATCCCACTGGCAGCATGAACTACATCATGGAGAAGGCTAACATTCAGTTTAAGTCGATAAACTTTATGCGCGGGCGGTCGATCCAAAACTCCATAGTGTTATTAGATGAATGCCAAAACCTCACTGCCTCGCAGATCAAAACTATGATCACCCGTATGGGCGAAGGCACAAAACTGATTTGTTGTGGTAACTTAGCGCAAATCGACTCTAACTACTTAACTGCTGTTACCTCAGGTTTAACCTATATTGTCGAACGTTTTAAAGACTTTGAAGGCAGTGCCAACGTGTATCTGAATGGCGTGGTGCGTTCACGCTTAGCAGAATACGCCGAAGAGCATCTGTAAAGCAGGTCGGTTTAATTTAGGGTAATGACTAAGGCCTCAGATATGGAGGCCTTAATTTTATGGAGTAGTAGATTTTTAATCGACTTATCAGTGGTATGAGTAGGCTTTATCTGACAATTATTTTATGTGATTGGCAGTTCCTTCCTGCTACTATATGGAGCTCATAGTTTTTGCCGCCGTAGGCTGAAATTAAGCGCTGCAATCAAGGGTAGTGGATGAAATCGAGTGAGCCGGATCTCCAACTAAAATCGCCGATCCAGAAGAACTACAACCGTGCCGTTTTTTATACGTACATCGGCGTTATCGTCATGTCTTTGTTGACCGCATGGATGTTTTTCGACCGCCAAAAAGCACAGCAGATGGAACAGCGTGAAGAGCAGGTTCAGCGCCATGTATTGCAAATCGATTTGCTACTTGAGTCGAGCATTAGAGCGGTAAAAAGCTTACGCAACGTTGCTGTGGATCATTTACGTTTGGGCGAACTCGTGCGTAAAGAACGCTTACCCCAATACGGTAAATTCAACGAAAGCGGCCAGTATTTTACCTTAGAACCTAGCTACGCCCAGAGCGGTGAACCCTTTACCAACATGGGTAGGATTACTGGTGCGGGTTCCCTCGACGGCCGCGACGACAAGTTCTATCAAGAGCTTGAGATGTTGTTTGAGCTGTCACTGTCATTCCCCGTCGCCAAAGAAGCCGCCCCGAAAGCCTCGGCGATTTATTACCTGTCGAAACGTAGGATCATGTCCTACTTCCCTTGGTCGAATGACGATCAACGTTTTAGGGACGAATTACTCAACAAGAAACAGTTCCAATACGCCACCCCAGCAATGAATCCGCAGCGCAGTGTATTTTGGAGTGAAGCCTATGTTGACTCCACGGGCAAAGGCTTATTGACCACTTTAGGTGTGCCCATTTATTTGGATGATGAGTTCATTGGCTCAATCAACTTAGACATGACGCTTGCCTCGTTAGCGCGGCAAATTCGGGTTTACTTTAAGATGCCGGGCACAGTGATTTTGCTCGACCAACAGAACAATATTTTATCCCACAGCGATTTTGATAGCTCAGATATCAATCGGGTCTATCACATCAGCCAACGTATTCCCTCTGAGCTGCATTCTTTACCTGAGTCGGAATTGTTCGATGCCCACGACGGCATCATTCGTAACGGCTATTACATCCACTCGGTTGCCCTGCATAACGCGCCTTGGCGTTTACTGTATTTGCAGGATGAAGACGACCTATTCCAAGACTCGTGGGAAAAACTGCAGCTGACCTTTATTTTAGTGGTTATCGCCCTGTCGGTGTTGGTGACCATAGTGCATTGGCAGACGCGTCGATCTTTTGTGAGTCCAGCCTCGCGATTACTGTCGCACCTTGAAGGTTGCTCCCAAGAGCCACGTAAACCACCGGAGAAAATCACCCGTGGCTGGGAGCCTTGGTTCTTGTTGGTGAGTCGGATTTTTGAGGAAAACAAACAATATACCCACCATCTGGCTGAGCAGAATAAGCGGCTCGATAAGCTAGTGGCGCGGCGTACTGAACGCTTAAAAGACACCACAGAGCGGCGTGAGCGCGAATATGCGCTACTGCGATCCCTGCTTGACTCGATTCCTGAAGCGATTGTCTTTAAAGATAAAGAAGGCAACTATTTAGGTTGTAACAAGGCGGCTGAACGCATGCTGGGTTACACAGAGAGCGAGATGATAGGTTTATCATCTGAGGATCTGACCTCGCCTGAAATGGGCATACGTATCCGCGCCGAAGACGAACAAGTCTTAAAAGATCGCACGCCGCTGCGCTACCAAGAAAAGGTCGAGCTTGCGGGCAAACCTGTGTTGCTCGATACCCTTAAGCTGCCTTTCTACAATCGCCGCGGCGAACTGCAGGGATTGATTGCCGTGTGGCGTGATGTGACGCGGGAATACGAATCCGCCGAACAATTACGCCTGTCCGAAGAGCGTTATCACTTAGCTATGGATGCGGTGGAAGATGGCCTGTGGGACTGGTATTTAGACTCTGAACAGATCATTTGTAACCCAGCCTATTATTCTATGCTGGGTTATAAAACCAATGAATTCCCAGCTTTAGTATCGACGATTGATGAATTATCCCACCCCGACGATCGTATTCGCGTCGAGGAATACCGTGCTCAGTATCTTGCTGATCCCGTCGGTGCTTTCGAAATTGAATTCCGTATGTTAGGTAAAAATGGCGGCTATCACTGGGTGTTATCCCGTGGTCGTGTGGTGGAGTTCACCGCCGAAGGTCAGCCCAAACGTATGCTTGGTACCCATAAGGATATTACCCGCCATAAGAGTAACGAAGTGGCGCTTTTGGAAGCCAAGCAAGACGCCGAACTCGCTAACCTCTACAAGAGTGAATTCTTGGCCAACATGAGCCATGAGATCCGCACGCCGATGAACGCCATTATCGGTATGTTGCAGTTGGCACAGCGCACCTCGTTAACGGCGCAGCAGAAAGATTACCTCGAAAAAGCTGGTTTCTCGGCACAATCGCTGCTGAGGATCATCAACGATATTCTCGACTTCTCTAAAATTGAGGCGGGTAAGTTGGAGCTTGAGCGGGTGCCATTCCCGCTGGATAAAGTGCTCGATCACGCTCTGGATCTCAATGCGCTTAAGGCACAGGAACAAGGCGTCGAGTTACTCTTATATGCCCCTGTGACGGCGGGACTCATTCTTAAGGGCGATCCGCTACGTTTAGGCCAAGTGCTGATTAACCTGTTATCGAATGCGGTGAAATTTACCCAATCTGGCGAGATTGAGCTCGGCTGTGAAGATGTCGGCGAGCGGGATCATCGGATTACCTTGAAGTTCTGGGTGCGCGATACGGGGATCGGCATAGGTAAAGATCAACAGGATAAGCTGTTTGATGCCTTCGCCCAAGCCGACGGTTCGACCACTCGTAAATACGGTGGCACTGGCTTAGGTTTGTCGATCAGTAAGCATCTGGTGTCTATGATGGGCGGCAAGATGCAAGTGCAGAGTGAGCTTGGGGTCGGTAGTACCTTTAGCTTCACCATCAGTTTTGAAATTGCAGAAGCCGCTAAGATTGAGCCTTTGGTCGTGCCGGAAAAACTTAATAGTCTACGCACCTTAGTCGTTGACGATAACCCGACGGCACTGCAAATTTATTCGACCTTGATGCGAGATTTCCACTTCGACGTCGCCACTGCCGCCAGTGGTGCCGAAGCGCTTTACAAACTGTCGCGGGCACCAATCGATCTGTTATTGCTCGACTGGATGATGCCAGAAATGGACGGTAGCGATGTGGTCAGTGCCATAGATACTATGGTCGCCGAAGGCCGCTTAGCGAAACGGCCTGTGATTATCATGATGACGGCCTATGCGGCAGAGCCCTTGCAGCATGAAGTCGATAGTGCCAATGTGTTTGCCGTACTGCAAAAACCCTTCAAGGCATCGAGTCTGTTCGATGAGATCATTGCCGCCTTTGCCGATGAACCGAGATTGAATGTGGTTCAGCCTATGGTTGAAGTTCAAGTTGAGGAAGGGGAGCACACAGGTTTAGTGCTGCTGGTGGAGGATAACTTTATCAACCAGCAAGTGGCCACTGAACTCCTTAAGAGCGCTGGCTACGAAGTGGTGCTGGCCGACAATGGTCAAGTGGCGCTGGATACCATCGACTCGCGGCCGTTTGATGCTGTGTTGATGGATATTCAAATGCCAGTGATGGACGGGTTAACGGCCGCAAGGGCATTGCGTGAGCGTTTTAGTGCCGATGAACTGCCTATCATTGCCATGACAGCCCATGCCATGTCGGGCGACAGGGAAAAGAGTTTAGCAGCGGGGATGAATGCCCACATCACTAAACCCATAGTGCTCAACGAATTATTTGAAACATTAAATCACTGGATCAAACACAAGAACCAGCATCAGAATCGTTAATTTATTTGCTCGGGGCCAGTGATGGCCTCGCGTTATTTACTTTAAATCAATCGCTTGAGATAAGCAGTCATCAAAGATGCCAATGACTTATAAGGTAAATAACGCAGCCAGCCGAATCAGGAGGAAAGATGAAACCCCAAAGTGTAGCCTTAGCCTTATTTATAGCGCTGTTAGGATTTCCCACCGTTACGGTCGCGGCAGCCGCGCCTAGCGCCAAGATCATTAAGCAGGGCCAAGAGGCGAAAGGGTTTCTTAATCTCTATTACGAGGAGTCTGAGGGAGAGTTATATCTTGAGGTCAATCGTTTAAATCAACCTTTTATCTTAGTTACTAGCCTGCCACAGGGCGTAGGATCAAACGACATTGGTCTCGATCGCGGCCAACTGGGTCAGACCCGTATGGTGCAGTTTGAGCGCCAAGGTCCCTATGTTTTACTCAAGCAACTCAATACTCAATATCGTGCGAATACCTCTGATGCCGCCGAGCAAAGAGCGGTTGAAGAAGCCTTTGCTGATTCTGTGTTATGGCAAGGCAAAGTGATTGAGGGCAAGCCAGATTTGGTAGCGATTAACGATCTGGTGCTCAATGATTTACACGGCGTGTCTTCCGTATTGCAACAAACAGAGCAGGGCAATTATCAGCTCGATTTGAGCCGTTCTGTCATCTTACCCAAAGGGATTAAATCCTTTGAGAAAAACGCCGATGTGGATGTGCAACTGACGTTCAAAGGCGATGTTGCTGGCGCGCAGGTCGCACAGGTAACACCCGATGGCACCTTAATGTCGGTGCGGATGCGTTATTCCTTTGTTGAGCTGCCTGATACCGACTATCAGCCGCGGGCTTATCATCCTATGAGCGGTTATTTGTCCGATGAGTATCGCGATTATGCCACGCCCTTTAACCAACCTTTAGTGCAGCGTTTTATCCTGCGCCACCGTTTACAGAAAGTGCATCCAGGCCCAGCGCCAAGCGAAGTCGTTAAACCTATTACTTATTATCTCGATCCTGGCGTGCCAGAACCTATACGGTCGGCGTTGCTCGATGGCGCGCGCTGGTGGGAGACGGCTTTTACTCGGGCGGGATTTATCAACGGCTTTAAAGTTGAGTTATTACCTGTAGATGCCGATCCGCAGGATATTCGCTACAACATGATCCAATGGGTGCACAGGGCGACGCGGGGTTGGTCCTATGGCGCCGCACTGACCGATCCTCGCACCGGTGAAATCATCAAGGGTCAAGTCACGCTCGGCAGTTTGCGTGTGCGTCAGGATTACTTGATTGCTAAAGGCTTAACCGCAGGCTGGCAGGATAGAGTGGCGGCCGAGAAAGCGGCGACTGCCTTGTCGCTCGCACGTATTCGCCAACTGGCTGCCCATGAAGTTGGCCATACGTTAGGGCTCGATCATAACTTTGCCGCTTCGACTAATCAGGATTCCTCTGTGATGGATTATCCCCATCCGAAAATCCAGCTAAAGGGCAATGATATTGATATTTCAGCACCTTACACTACAGGTGTTGGCCCTTGGGATGATTTTACTATCGCCTATGGTTATAGCGATCAAGGTGATGCCCGTACCCAACAAGCACTGCAAGTCGACTTGCTGGCCGATGTGGCGAAACGTGGCTTACGCTATATTGGTGAGGCCGATTCTCGCCAAAAGGATGGGAGTCAGGCCTATGCCAGTTTGTGGGATAGTGGTGACGATCCGATCGATCAGCTGGGTAAGTTAAATAAAATTCGCACTAAGGCGATTGCGGATTTCTCCAGTGCGGCCTTGTTACCCAATGAGCCATTGGGCGAGCTAGCCGATGCCTTTGCGCCAATTTATTTACTGACGCGTTATCAAATCGACGCGGTCGCGAAGTTTATTGGTGGCACTGACTATAACTATCAATCTATCGGTGAAGGCAGCCGCTGGAGCTATATTGCGCCGCAGTTGCAGTTAACGGGCTTAGACGCGCTACTTAACACGCTCGATGCGGCGAGTTTAACTGTGCCGCAATCCTTGCTCGACAGTTTAGTGCCAAAGGCGGGGAATTATCATGCTACGCGGGAATCCTTCGACTCAGGTCTAGGTGCAATTAACGATCCTCTCGGTATGGCTGAAGTGTTTAGCCGTCATACTGTTAGCTTGTTATTGATGCCTAAACGCTTGAATCGTATCAGCCAAGCATCCATGGCAGATAGTGAGCAGTTATCGGTGACGACATTACTGGATAAGTTATTTGCGGCGACCTTGTATCAAGAGGATAAGCTCGCGCTGGTCGAAGGCGTATGGATGCGAGTGAACGCTGTGGTGATTGATGAAGTGCTGGCAACGCTGCACGATCCTCAAACCTCACCAGAAGTGAGGGCAGCGATCAACGATCGCGCTCAGTTTGTGATTAAGCAATTGAAAGCGAAGTCGAATCGAGCGAATGTGAGTCTTGCGGCGCACTATACTTGGTTGCAACAGGGTCTTGCTGCGGGTTTGACCGATGCTAAGGTTAAGCTTATTCCTAAGCCGTTAACCTTACCGCCGGGATCACCGATTTAACCCGATGAACATAGGTGCCATTAGGCGCCTATTTCTTTTGGATTTTTCGGATAAAAGTGATCAGCTTTACGCTCTAGATGAGTAAAGCGGCGGGTGTTTTTGTAGGGCAGTTTCATAAAGCCCGATACGCCGTGACCTTGGATTTTTCCGACATGATGCAAGATGCGATCGAGACTTGCGCGAAACGCCGCTTGCTTACGCGGATTGAGCAGCTTCAAGTAACTGTGAATTTTTAAGTGATTCGGCAGCGCCTCAAAAATGATGCAGCCTGTGTGGTGAATTTGGTTGATGCGGGCTAATTCCTCCATGATCTCCACCGGCAATTCGAGGTTCTCATCGGGATCTTTACCGTCTTCAAAATAAGAATGTAACCGCGACTTATCTTCTAAGGTGGGTACGTCACCGACTTCGAAGGGCAACTGCAGTGCGGCACTGGCGACAAAAGGCTCGCTGGTGTCAGCTCGTTCGATATGCAGTGTGTCTTTGGCGTTAAAGAAACAGGCTTTAAATACCCCTATACGTTTAATTCCCCGCGCGAGATCCACCATATTGTTGACTGCAATGATTAACGCACTTTTTTGTTTTGCATCGTAAATCGCAAGATTGGAGTCGATAAACACGCCGGTTTCCTGCCAATGAATAGCCAGACCACCCACGATCGGATATTGCGCTAAACGACCCACTGCGGCGATAAAGCCTTTTTCGGTATCGCCCATGCCAGCGAGGAAGTTACGATAATATTTTTCGAGCTGAATATCATCCATCTTAGCGATGGGATCTTGGGCGTTGTGCTCCTTTAAAAAGGATTTACGCGAACTGTAGCTGACGGTTTCAACATCTTTGTCGCGGGATTGTACCCATACAGGAATTTCCCCCTGTAAATCAGCTTTGGGCAGTTCAGGTAAATGTAGTCTGTGGCTGTGGCGCATACTTTTTAAAAAGTAATCGCCGGCAATGTTGCGCTGCTGCGGATCAGTGCTGAGCATGCCTTCTAAGGTACGGGCTAATTCTATCGGTAAGCCAATGCTGGTGGGCGAGATCACCTGTGCACCGAAGCGGCTTGCTTGCCCAGAGGCGAGGGCATACAGAGTCGCGGCAACTCCTTGCTCGTCAAAGCGCGGGCTGGAGAGTGCTCCATTGAGTTGCTCTTCGCCGATAAAGTACACATCACCCATGCGGGCGTTGGTATGTTGTTGATCGCTAGACATTAACGCCATCACATTGTCTTCGACGGGTTTGTTATGTTCATCCCGCTGCGCAAATACCGCTGAGCCCCAATCGATTAACGATAAGTGTTGTTGTTCAATATCGTAAACCAGATTAGAAGGTTTGATATCGCCGTGCACTAAAGGCTTGCCCGTGCGCAGGTAATACAAGATATCGGCGAGTTGGCGGGCGATGCTCATGACCATAGCGGTAGGTAAGGCGCCCATGCGGCGGCAAAGTTGGTCGAGATCTTCCCCTTTTGCCCGTTCCATCACGAGTATTCCCTGCTTACCTACTCGCTCAAATTTGATCGCCCCCGGCACATTAGGGTGCTTGAGTAAGGAGAGCATAAAGGCTTCTTCTTCGAGCCGATCTTGAATGTGTTGTGGCAGATTAATCCGTGAAAACTTAAACACATGGGCATCGCCAGCTTGATTGATACCCGCAAACACGAAACCGTAGGCGCCTTTGCCGACCAATTCGATATCGGTATAACCTAATTTGCTCAGCTGTTGTTTACAGAGGCGGATCCACGCCTTGTGTTTACGGGCATCATTGGCTTTGAGCAAGTAAATGGATTGCTCTTCAGAAATATAAAAATGCTGCAGCTGCGGTGTTTGCAAATTGTGCTCCTTGTTTTGTTCATTTAACCAGTAAGCGGGGGAGATAATCAAATAGCGGGTGGCTTTATTTTAGTATTTTGAATGGCATTGATGATCAGCGTCAGGCGCGGCTTACCTATACGATCATTTCGTCACTGACTTTGACTTACATCAAATTAAATCCTCGCGACTATAGGTAATCTTTGGAGCATTAGATGGAATCAATTTTTGTTAATTAACCCACAGACAAAGTGCAGCTAAGGAGGGCGTATGCCCACCCAATATAAAGCCTTGTTGATCGAACTTTTGGAATATCCGCGTAAGCGTATTTTACAGTCAATGGAAGTGACCCATTGCCCGCATGCGGTATTTTTTAATGATAGAGACGAGCAATGTTTAACGTGTCATCAGGGCATGGAATGTATCTGGATGAACCAGAATGACGAGCTGGTGGCCGTGAACGAAAAATCGATTGCCGAGTTAAAACAGCAGTTGTTGATCGCCGTGGACTTTATCGACTCATCTTTAAGCCCACATCATTTATCACGCCGTCAATGCCAATGCGATAACTGTGTTTGGCTGCGTAAAGTGCAAGCCACGTTAGATCAGTAAGTTAGTCTTTACATTGCAGAGTTTGCCGAATGGCAGGAGGTTTTGCATCCACTTTAAAATGTCATTAGAGTAAGGACAACATTAGCGAATAGAGATAAACCCATGGAACCCGGTTTTTGGCATGAAAAGTGGCAGCAGCAACAGATAGGTTTTCATCAGCAAGACATCAATCCTTTCCTCGTTAAGTATTGGCAGCAGCTTGCATTACCCGCAGATACCAAGGTTTTTGTGCCCTTATGTGGTAAGTCGCTAGACATGTGTTTCCTCGCAGAACAGGGGCATCAGGTCATAGGGTGTGAGTTGAATGAATCGGCTGTACAGCAATTTTTTAGCGATAACCAACTCGAGATGACGCAAACGGCCGTGGGTGAACACCAGCATTATCAAACCGAACAGATCAGCTTGTATCAGGGTGATATTTTCACCCTACCTAAGGCTATCACTCAAGACGTGACGGCATTTTATGATCGCGCGGCTTTGATCGCATGGCCAGAAAGTATGCGTGCACAATATGCCAAGCAGTTAGCGAGCTTATTACCTAGCGGCAGTGTCGGTTTATTAGTGACTTTAGATTATCCGCAAGAATCCCTTATCGGCCCGCCTTTTGCGGTATCCTCTACTTGGGTAGAGCAGCATCTAAGTGAGGATTTTGATATTGAAGTATTAGCGTCGCAAGATGTGTTGGCCGACAATCCACGTTTTATTAAGAAAGCAGTGCCTTGGCTTAATGAAGCGGCCTATTTGTTGAAACGTAAGTAGGCTTGACTCGGAAGTTGGATCTGTAACCCCATTGAATTATTCGCGGCTTTCGAGCTTGGAGTTCAGTGGGCTTGTCATTAAAACATCATATCTAAAGTCTAAACTGGCAAGATTATTTAAGACGAAGTGGCGGATAGAAGGCTTTGTTGTCGCGGGACTTTTTTGGATTGAGTTTGCTTGAGCTGGACTAAGTTTGCTTGAGTCAGCGTGGTTTTAACTTGTCGGAACTTTGTTCGTGAGTGAGTTACCCTTTACCACGCTATTCGTGATGAATTCTATGCGACTTCGTAATAATTAGGCTCAAGCTCTAGTTGATTCTGAATGATCTGCACTGCCATTCTGGCGCATTTACCACATTGATCGGCAACACCTAAGCGCTTTTTTACGTCAGCAAGCGAGCTATCGCCCTGGCTTACTGCGTTTTTAATTTGCGTATCAGTGATCGCATGGCAAAGACAAACGTACATATATTAGTCTCCAATCGAATTGCGCTAATTCTAAATGAAAACGCTTATCAAATGCAATCATGTTTTTTGGGTGATTTTCATACTTTAACGCTTTTGTTACATGGCGCACGTTTTATCGTCTATGCTAGGTGTGTTTTAGCACTAAAAAGCTAGGCAGTTTTAGAAGTAGGTTTAGGAATACAGAGTCAGGGTGATGATGCCTCACGGATGGATAACTCATGGATGAATAACGAAGAATTAATCAAAGATCCATAAGGTTTCATGAGAACAAATCTACCAGTTACACAGCGAGAATATGATTATCCAGCGGATTGGATTTTATTGTCGACTACGGATACTCAAAGTCATATCACTTACGCCAATCAATCTTTCTGTACCGTTGCCGGTTACGACCTCGATGCCATGCTAGGCAAGCCCCACAACATGGTGCGTCATCCAGATATGCCTCCGCAAGCGTTTGAAGATCTGTGGCGATGTATCAAAAAAGGCGAGCCTTGGAAAGGGATAGTGAAAAACCGCTGCGCCAATGGCGATCACTATTGGGTCGATGCCTATGTCTCACCGATTTCAGTTAATGGTAAAGTCGTCGAGTTTCAATCTGTACGCACTAAACCCACACGCGATCAGGTTAAGCGTGCAGAAATAGCCTATGCAGAGTTGAACAAAAAGGGCAGCGTCAGCGCGTTAAAACGTACCTTGGATATGCCAGTCAAATTGCTGTTACTCGCATTGGTTGCCATGCTACCTATGCTTTACCTTGCTCTGTAAATTGGCTTAATGGGCTTTATTGCCCTAGCGATAAGTGTCCTAGTATTGCTGGTGGGCGGTAATCTGGTGCTGAGTCGTTACTATGCTTTAGTGACTAAGGCGAAGCATATCTACGATAACCCCTTGATGGCGCATATTTATAGTGGAAGCAGTGATGATCTTGGCGCGATTGATTTAGCACTGCAAATGCAGAATTCAGAGCTTAAGTCGATTCTTGGGCGTGCATCGGATTCCTGTTATAACGTGTCAGAACAGGCCAAAATATCTGCCGCCAAGGGCAAACAAATCCAGAGTACCAGTCAGGCTCAACTATCTGAAATAGAACAAGTTGCTACAGCGATGCAGGAAATGACCGCCACATTAGGCGATATGTCCTCCAATTGTGCCGATGCGGCGAGTGCCTCGCAAATGGCATCCGCTGAAACTATCAATGGCGATAAAACGGTGTCGAGTACTATTCGCTCGATTCAAGCTATGGCGGAGCAACTGCAACAAACGTCAAAAGTTATTACTGAGTTAGAAGCCCACAGTAAAGATATTGGCACAGTGCTCGATGTGATTCAGAGTATTGCGGGTCAGACGAATTTACTGGCATTGAATGCGGCAATTGAAGCGGCTCGAGCGGGTGAGCAAGGTCGTGGCTTCGCTGTCGTTGCTGACGAAGTGCGGGCACTGGCACAACGTACTCACGATGCCACCAAAGAAATCCACAGTATGATTAATCTGTTGCAGCAGGGGACGAATAAAGCTGTTATCAGTATGCAGCAAGGAGTGGTTGCCGCTTCCGAATGTATTTCAACGGCGGATTTAGCGGGTACGGCATTACGTACGATTCGTGAGGCCATTTCGACCATTACCGATATGACGCACCATATTGCCAGCGCGGTTGAAGAGCAATCGAGTGTGGCAAATGAGATGAATCGCAGCGTAGTTAATGTGTCGCAATTTACCCATTCTAGCCATCAACTCGGCAGTGAAATGGTCGGCTTGAATGACGAAGTGACTCGCGAGATGGATTCTCACTCTGTATTAGTCGAGCAATTCTTAAAGCGCAGCTTTAGGATTTAACTGACTAAAATTTAAGATAAAAAAGGCAATAGTCTGACTATTGCCTTTTCTTTTACTGATTTCTAACTCAATTTCTTATCTCTGATCTAATAACCTTTACTAAAGTCGACTCGATTCTGCAGTGGCTCACCCATGATGTAGCGGCGATAGTTTTGGCTAAAGATATCGACGATTTGTGCAGGATGGCTTGGCGCCGAAATATGCGGCGTGATCACGGCATTTTCCCGTTCCCAAATAGGATGGCTATTGGGCAAAGGTTCCTGAGCAAATACATCGAGGATCGCTTGCTGACTAGGATTAGCGATAAGTTGGATATTGAGTGCATCGAGATCGAGTGCATCACCGCGGCCAACATTAAACAGCACTGCATCCGTTTTTAACATAGCTAACATGTCAGCATTGAGAAGATTATGCGTTGCAGGAGTGCTTGGCAGTAGATTTGCAACCACATCGGCCTGTGTTAACGCTTGGCCTAAATTGGCCATCGCTTCTATGGCATCAAAACCTTCTACGGAATTACCACTTCGATTGATCCCTGTGACATGCATGCCAAAGTGCTTTGCCGTCTTCGCGAGATGCTGGGCAATTGAGCCAGTACCGAGTAAGAGTAATCGCATTCCCTGTAGGCTTGAATGGCGCTGCTGGGGTTGAATCAGCCACTGTTTTTGTCCTTGTTGCTGGCGATAAAAACGATGGCCGCGGATATGCGCGAGTAAATAGCCGAATAGATACTCGCTCATCAGCGGGCCGAAAATGCCTTTAATATTGGTGAGTTGATAGTCTTTTCTGCCCCTTGGACTCATCAGGGCATCTATGCCAGCAAAGCTTGATTGTAACCATTGCAGATTTTTAGCATGGGGTAATAGGGGCGCGGCGAGTTTAGGTTCGGCTAACCAAATATCTGCATCAATTATGCTCGTAGGATTATCGTCGAGTAACGTTAAATCTGGGAGACTCTGCGCCTCAATCAAGTCGCGGTACTGTTGATTTGCCTTTGTTAGCAAGAGTAACTTGTGCCCCATGGCGTCTCCCTTTATGCTTGGTTATTGTTATTTTTCAATACGCTGTCGCGGCCACTCAGATGGATTGCGCTGCATATTTTTAGGTTAAGTCTATGTTTGATCAATTAGTCGCCATTATTGCCCAGTTAGGTAATATGCTTCGCCCTTGGGCCTTCGATATTGCTACCGCTATGGTGGTGTGTCTTATTTTGGTTTTTTCAGCGGATGTAAATCGTATCTTAAGGCGTCATTTGTTGGGGCATTCTTTTGTGCTGCGAACATTTGTTTTTATTATTGTGAATGCCTTTGGCTATGGCCTATTGATCGTGAAAGCCACGCCTTGGGTGGCAAGACACATAGTGGCTATGCCATCCCATTGGATGTTTCTGTTAATTGTGGCCATGTTTATTTTTATCGGTTATTGGGCTCAGCGAAATAGCCAAGCTTAATATCGTTATTATTTTTGCCGTTACTCAAAGTAGCCAGAGTAATCGGCCATTGCCTTTTGAGTTAAGGCTTGCATGGCGCGATCGGGGTAATTGCTGAACACGCCATCGACGCCAATCTGCTTAAGCGCATGAATATCATCAATATGATCGACAGTATAAACATAAACCTTGGCACCTCGGTTATGGGCGTCATCTACTAGTGCTTGGTTGATAAAACTCACATCTAAATGCAATGAATAGGCATTCAGTTCGCTTACCACGCCAGCCCCATCGAGTGGAATACTGGCAAGCAGTGGTGCGACTAACGCATCCGGCAACACCTGTTTAAGTTCATGCAGATAGGGGTGATTAAAGGAAGAGATCAGTAACTGCTCCTTCGTAAACCCAAGCTGACTCATAGCCTTTGGGTATAAGTCGATTAACGGCGTGACGGTATTAATGCCTTTTAACTCTATATTGACTATGCAGCGCCCCGCAATCAGTTCAAGTACTTGCCATAGCGTCGGAATGGATTCACCTTTCACATTGATGCTTGCTAGATAGTCCTTGCTCGCTAAGTGAATGACGCCTGTGCCCGAGCTTTTATTATCGAGTCGTCTGTCGTGAAACACGACTAACTCACCTTCGACATTATGTACATCGAGTTCGACGGCTTGCGCACCCAATTCTAACGCTTTAGCCATGGCGGCTAAGGTATTTTCGGCCTGATAACCGCTGGCGCCGCGGTGAGCAAAAATAAGCATGTTCTGCGATCCTATTAGCTTCTAATAATGCCTTGTTGCTCTCGACTTTGACCATTCTTAATATGGATTTCCATCTGCGGATAGGCGAGTTCGAGATTGTTTTCTTTGAGTTTTTTAGTCACTCGTTTATGTAAATCATGGCGCAGTGGCCAACGTGCCGACATATCTTTCGCATAGGCGCGCACTTCATAATCTTGGGTATGCTTACCAAAGCCTGCAAACCAGACTTCAGGTTCTGGGCTGGCAAGTGCATCTTCACATTCTTGCACCGCTTGGTACAGCGTCGCTTCGACTTTGGCTGGATCAGAATCCCGCGCCACCGACACATAAACAATGACCCGCGTAATAGGATCTGACAAGGACCAGTTGATCAGCTGCTCTGTGATAAAGGCCTTGTTTGGGATGATAATTTCCTTTCTATCCCAGTCAATAATGGTGGTCGCCCGAATTTGGATTTTACTGACTGTCCCTGTTAAATCACGAATTGTCACTGTGTCGCCAATCCGCACGGGTTTCTCAAACAAAATGATCAAACCTGAGATAAAGTTGGCGAAAATTTCTTGCAGACCAAAGCCTAAACCGAGAGACAGTGCGGCAATCAGCCATTGCAACTTAGACCATTCCATCCCGAGATTAGAGAAGCCGATTAATAGTCCGAGGAAAACCACCAGATAACGACTGACGGTTGTGATCGCAAAACCTGTCCCGGGCGAGAGATCAAGCCTTTGTAGGATCATTAGCTCAAGTAGGCCGGGTAAATTGGTGGCAATCATTAACGAGAAACCTACTACTATCAGCCCAAACATCAGTGATTTCATGGTAATGGGCAATTGTTGTTCTAAGCCATTCACACTGGTATTGGTCGTCCACAGCGTAATGCCATCGAGGAAGGAAAACAGCGCCGTATGGGTTTGAGTCCACAGACCAATCAAACTGGCTAAAAAGGCCAATAACAAGAGTGAACGCACTAGGCCAAGGGATTGGCTCGAAATGGTTTCGAGATCGACTACGGGTTCTTCGTAGGTATCGAGTCCATCGACGGAAGGGTGATGCGTTTCGCCTTTTTCCCTTTGTGCTAAGCGCTCTGCACGTTTTGCTTTCGCGCGATCGAAGGCGATACGGCGGCGTTCGATTAACATCCACCGTTTGATCAATTGGTATAAGAGCAAGAAACCCAGACCAAGCACGATCGATAATTGCAGTTGTAACAGCATTTGGAAAGCGGTGAAGTAGTAACCCCTAAAGGCTAACACTGCGCTTAAAAGCGGCACAGAAATCAGCAAGGTCCAGAGCATTTTCTGAATGAGTTTTTTGTTTTTACCGTCTTTTTTGGCATCTGAGTTTTTACGGCTCAGGATTAAAATATCTTTGTATAACAAGAATAAAACGATACAGAAAATAATGAATGCGCCGCGGCCTATGCTATTACGCACCAGTGATGTGTCGAGTACTTCGGTAAAGCCCATCAGACCCAATAATGGGCTAGCAATCAGCACAAAGTGTCTGAGCCGTGATTGTCCCGCTTGGATGAGTTTTGAGGGGCGTTTGAAATGGCCGACGAGTACGCCTTTGTCGAGCGTCAGAATAAAGATGAAGCGATATAAGAGATACACTAAACCAATCGCCAGTATGCCCATACCCACTGCTTGCACAAAATTGCGATCGGAATGATAGAAAATCAATCCCGCCATGATCACTGGGAAAGGTTTTATCAACGCATAGCTGATACTGCAGGCGAGCGCTTTGAGAGTATAAATGAATTTATCTTGGGTCACATTGCCCACATAAGTGGTGTAATGATTTAGCAAGCGATTGAATTTAGGAGTGATCAAGTCTTGTACGACTAAACACAGTACCAGCAATATGATCCACCAAGACCAATAATCGTTTTGTTCATCCCAGGCTTTTCCCAGTTCATCCCACTGTGCATGTTGCACAAGCCAAACCGTGCTGCGCTCAAGATCCGTAAGCCATAACTTACTGATACTTGCAGCGTTAGGCACCCAGAATAAATGTTCGTTAAGGGTATTTTTGAGGGTGAGATTCTGTTGGCTCAGTTGTTGGTAATTGACCTTCAGCTTGCCTAATTCACTTAAGTATTGGTCATAGCTTTGCATCAACTGCGAGATCAAACTCTGTTGCGAGTGTAAGAGCTTAATCTGCTGCTCATTGTATAAGCCGGGTTGTTCTAATTCTTGCTCATTGAGGGCTTGTTGCTGCTCTAAATGGTATCTGTCTAAGCGCGCATCGGCGATCAGCGTTTGCAGTTTTTCGTGATTCGGTGGTTTAGGCAGTGATTGCAACATCTGTAAAAAGCGCTCACCAAAGGCGGAGTTCATTTTGACCCAAGTGATCTGCTCTTGGATGTTTGCCAGTTGTTTGGCTTGGGATTGATATTGGGTTTCTGCCTGTTCCTGCTGTTCGACCACATTATTGATCTGCAGAGTTAACGTTTGCAGCTTTTGGCCGTAAATCTGGTTAGTGTCGGCAATATTACGGGTGATAGGATCGATAACTTTTTCGGTATTAACTAAGTTTTTGGCTAGGGTGGCATCCGTTTGTTGCTGACGTTGTTTATTGATTGCCTTGTTGATGGTTTCGATCAAGGCTTCTTGCTGCACCAGTTGTTGGCGGACTAGCTGTAATTGCAATTGCGTCAGTTCAATGCGTTTTTGGCTGCTGGCAAGTTCTGCTTCATCGGTGGCAAGGCTTTGTTCAAAGAAGAGTCGTTGAGTTTGCTGTAACTCTCCCGTAGGGGTATCTAGCGGGGCGAGTTCTGCTTTTTTGTTTTGGGCGACAGTTTGCCTCGCGCTGGCGATAACGGTAGGTAAGTCATTGTGACGTAGTAATAAATCGTTAACTTGTCGGCCAAGGGTGGATTCGCTTTCTTTAAGTTCAGACAAGCGAATATAGGCCATGGAAGCCTGCTGGCTGAGGTCAGTACCTTTTTCCAGTGATAAAGGCTTGTAGGCGTCTTTCAGCGCTTGGTTAGTGCGCTTCTTATGTTGCTCAAAATCAATCTGCGCTTGTTGGAAACTGGCTGCGTTGGCAGCGAGTTTTTCTATGTTAATTTTGAGTTCGTTAATTTGTTCGTCAATGCTGAGATTTTGTTGCTGATCTTGCTTGTTAATGCCAAGACGTTTGTCCAACTGCAAAGGCGAATTGGCAAGTGCGGAAAATGTGAAAAAAGCAATAATGAACAATAAAATACGTGGCATATAGGCTAAAGACATTTAGGGGCGAAAGACGCTCCATATTAGCCAAATTGCGTTGAGATTGGTATGTTTCAGGCGTTCTTTTTTCGCCGCTGTGATTGGTGCGATTGATGGGTTTCGAAGATGGCGGTAGCGACTATGATAGTGCCACCAATTAGAGTGTTGAGATTGAGCTCTTCACCTAAAATGATCAGCGCTAACATGGCGCCATAAAAGGGTTGTAAGCAAGAGACTAGCCCAACCGTTTTGGCGCTGAGTTGCCTCAGCGCAGAAGTAAATAGCGCATGTGGCGCAGCGGTAAAGACAACGCCGAGTAAAATAATTAATCCCCACACTTCTAATGAGATACTGTCCAGTTCCGTTTGGTGCCAAGGCATCAGGAACACCACAGCGACCAAAGTTTGATAGAACATGGCATGGGGGCCGCTGTACTGGGAAAAGTAGCGTTTGTGCAATAAGTTACGGGCGGTGAACAAGATGGCGGACACTATGCCGATGGCAATGCCCAGCGTAGTGTCGTTACCTAAATTGGCCTCAGGGATCAGTAATATCACCCCAATCAGCACTAATACACCGCTGATCATATCGTGTAATTTTATCTTATTACCTGTCAGCAACGGCTCGGCAATCACTGTCATCACCGGATAGGTGAAAAATGCAATCATGCCAATGGCGACCGACGATAATTGCATGGCCGCAAAATAAGTCACCCAATGCAGGCTGACGATAACCCCAAGCCCGATGGCGACCAGATAATCTTGTTTGCTGGCCAGCGTTAGCCGTTTACGGCTGAATTTGACCAGCAAACCTAACACAGTGGCGGCGACGATACAGCGTAGGAAGGTGATGTCGAGGGCGCTGAGCGGGATTAATTTAGAAAACAAAGCTGTGCCGCCAAATAGCAGCACAGCCAGATGCAATTCAATTAATCCCGAAGGTTTAGCAGAACTCAAGAAAACTTAATCCGCTTGCTTAACGTCTTTCAGGTTAGCGAAGGCTTGTCCCATACGTGTTACTGCTTCGGCTTCAACACCTTCAGCAAAGGTCGCGATAGCGTCTTTGGCAAACAACATCACCACAGTACTGCCTAACTTGAAGCGACCCATTTCTTCGCCTTTGTCTAAGGTGATGGCATCTGGGCCTTGGGTTGGATATTCCCAAGTGAAGACTTGCTTACCTGTCGGCGGCGTGACTGTGCCAGCCCATACGGTTTCAATACTGGCAACAATCGTTGCGCCAACCAATACCATAGCCAGTGGACCTAATTCGGTTTCAAAAATCGCCACAACGCGTTCGTTACGGGCAAACAGACCGGGTACGTGTCTCGCCGTTAACGGATTCACCGAAAACAGTTCGCCAGGTACATAGGTCATTTTTGATAATGTGCCTTTAATCGGCATGTGGATACGGTGATAGTCTTTAGGCGCCAGATAGATAGTCGCAAAATCACCGCCTTCGAAGCGTTTAGCATCTTCGGCTTGATCGCCAAGCAAAGTTAACGATGAATAGTGGTGACCCTTAGCTTGGAAGATGCGACCGTTTTTGATGGGGCCTAACTGACTTACCGCACCATCGACGGGATGCACCATGATATCGGCGTCCATATCTAACGGACGAATACCGGGTTTAAGGGTGCGGGTAAAAAAAGCATTAAAGCTTTTATAAGCTTCTGGTTCGCTCTGCGCCGCTTCGCTCATGTCGATTTTATATTGTTTGATAAACCATTTGATGGCGGCAGTGGTCAAGGCGCCAGCTTCGGCTGCAGCGAGTTTACCCACTAAACGAGATAATAAGTGTTTCGGCAGCATGTACTGCAGCGCTATTTTGACTTTATCCAATTTCAATTCCTTTTCTTACTGCTCAATCTTTGCTGAGACTGTTGTTATTTATCAATAAGTCGTTATTCGTCAGTGGCCGCGCGGAAATGGCGGGCATGACGTTGTTCATCTAAGCTGGCGATAATTTTATGGTAATTATTAAAGCGATCTGCGCTGATCTTACCTTGGCTCAGGGCTTCTTGAAGTGCACAGCCGGGATCGTCACCGTGTTTACAATCGCGGAATTTACATGCGCCAAGATACTCGCGAAACTCGATAAAGCACCAGCCGACACGTTGTGCAGGAAGATGCCATAGGGCAAACTCGCGCACGCCTGGGGAGTCAATCAAATCGCCGCCACTAGGCAAGTGCAACAGTTTGGCTGTGGTGGTGGTGTGTTGACCTAAACCTGAGTTATCGGAAACATCACCGATAATAAGCTCTGCATCGGGTAGTAATGCATTGATTATTGATGATTTACCCACACCAGATTGGCCAGCAAACACGCTGACTTTATCTTTGAGTATACCTTTGATGGTATCGATACCATCACCGAGCTTGCTGCTGACCTTATAAACCGGATAGCCAATGTCTTTGTAGCGCTGTAGCGCTTCATCGATTGCCTGCGCTTCATCGGGATTGAGCAAGTCAATTTTATTCAAAATGATGATAGGCGGAATATCGGTATCTTCGGCAGCCACTAAATAACGGTCGATGATCTGGGTGGTAAAGCTGGGTAATACCGAGGAGACAATCAAAATCTGGTCGATATTCGAGGCGATGATTTTCACGCCATCGTATAAATCTGGGCGTGTAAGTGATGAGCGACGTGGATGAACGGCTTCAACAATACCTGCGATGCCGCTATTGGCTTGGCTCTCAATGGCTAAGCGTACGATCACTTTATCGCCAGTCACTAAACTTGTGACGGCACGGCGAATATTACAGCGCACAATTTGGCCGCTTTCAGTTTCTATGTCGGCATGTTGGCCAAAACGTGAAATCACAGTACCGGGCTGTTCTTGCCCCAATGAACTATCCTGTAACTCTGGCGTATTTTTATCGCCACTATCACGATTGAGTCGCTTCTCGTGATTAGCGCGCATACGGCGTAATTGACCTTGGCTTAGGGGTTTCTTTTTACTCACTGATTCGTCTTCGTCAATTAGGTGATTTTTTGTGTTGGAAAAAAGCAGTATGATACACGCTCTTGAATAAAAAAGCCTGAATTTAGGCTAACTGACACGATAAGGCTGATTTATGACGGCAGATGTAAATAATCTCATTTGGATCGATTTGGAAATGACAGGGTTAGAGCCCGACGTCGACAGGATCATTGAAATTGCCACTTTAGTGACAGATCAAGAACTCAATATTATCGGTCAAGGTCCGGTTATCGCAATTCATCAGTCAGATGATGTGCTGGCCGCTATGGACGATTGGAATCAAAAGCACCATGGTGAGTCTGGGTTGATTGACCGAGTTCGTGCTAGTCAAGAAACCGAAGCGCAAGCCGTGGCTAAGACGATTGCCTTCTTAGAGCAGTATGTTCCTAAGGGGGCTTCTCCAATGTGTGGTAACAGCATTGGTCAAGATAGACGCTTTTTAAATCGTTATATGCGCGAGCTGGAAGATTATTTCCACTACCGCAACGTGGATGTCAGTACAATTAAGGAGCTAGTGAAGCGTTGGAGTCCAGAAACTATGGCGGGCTTTAAGAAGCAAAATACTCACCAAGCCTTGCAGGATATCCAAGAGTCGATTGCTGAATTGCAGTATTATCGCAGCAAAGTATTTAAAATTTGACCGATCAGTAGATAAATATGCAAGAAGGGGTTGCAGCCGCATGAATTTTTCATATAATGCGGCCTCAACTTTTTGATGCGAACAGAGATGTGCGGTCATTTAGATTGAATGCGACATTAGCTCAGTTGATAAAGGTTGATAGACGATACCTTTGTTGATGTTGAAGGCAAATGTAGTAGCGATACAAAAGGCGACATTAGCTCAGTTGGTAGAGCGATACCTTGCCAAGGTATAGGTCATCGGTTCGAACCCGATATGTCGCTCCAAATTAAAATTTAGTGATTTGCCAAATCATTAATACAGATTATGCGACATTAGCTCAGTTGGTAGAGCGATACCTTGCCAAGGTATAGGTCATCGGTTCGAACCCGATATGTCGCTCCAAATTAAAACTTAGTGATTTACCAAATCATTAATACAGATTATGCGACATTAGCTCAGTTGATAAAGGTTGATAGACGATACCTTTTTGAATGTTGAAGGCTGATGTGACAGCGATAATTATGCGACATTAGCTCAGTTGGTAGAGCGATACCTTGCCAAGGTATAGGTCATCGGTTCGAACCCGATATGTCGCTCCAAATTAAAACTTAGTGATTTACCACATCATTAATACAGATTATGCGACATTAGCTCAGTTGGTAGAGCGATACCTTGCCAAGGTATAGGTCATCGGTTCGAACCCGATATGTCGCTCCAATTTACTAAATATTCCACTATCAGATTACTCAATTGACATTAGATCAGTTGCGGACTTGATATGGCGATACCTTCTTTTTTACCAAGGTATAGGTCATCGGTTCGAACCGCTCTTGATCAAAATCATGCGGCTCCAATTCCCTAAATCTTCCATTATCACATTACTCAATTGACATTAGATCAGTTGCGGACTTGATATGGTGATACCTTCTTTTTTGCCAAGGTATAGGTCATCGGTTCGAACCGCTCTTGAGCAAAATCATGCGGCTCCAATTCCCTGAATCTTCCATTATCACATTACTCAATTGACATTAGATCAGTTGCGGACTTGATATGGCGATACCTTCTTTTTTGCCAAGGTGTAGGTCATCGGTTAGGACCGCTCTTGATCAAAATCATGTCGCTCCAATTTCAATAAATCCCCCAAAAACTACTTTAGCTAAGATCATTTCAATCGTGTAGCTCATATTGCTATTACTTACAATGCTTAGCCGTTGACTAAGGCATAGATCATTGCTCGAACCTCTCCCTATCAAAATCATTTCGCTGTACTTCCGTTAAACTCCCCAACAGCTACTTTTTCACATCATTCCCTCAATTAGTTCGTCTATATTTTGTCTTGATTCACTGCCATCTACCTCAAGCACTCTATCTCAGATTCACCATGCACAACCAAAGACTTACGAATACCCTTTGGGAAAAGTGCGTTGAGATCTCTTTTGGCTTTTCTCTTTTATATAAAACAGTGTGATAGGATTTAGATGCGTGATCTATAGCGTGTTTCTTCAAGTTTTCCTAAATTAGATAGCTGCGTGAAAGTTAAATTATGACCTTGTTCAAATATTCTTAACGCTTTTACTCACATAATGGAATTAGACAAAATTAATAGCGCCAAGTAGTTGGCCTGACAATGGAGTGCATTATATGCGTATTCAACAATTACGTGATCTACTCGAGTATGTGGCAAATTGCCGCTTAGATATGGCGCAACTCTATGGCCGACTCAACAATCAAGCTGACTCGGCTCGTGTGAAAATGATGTTGGAGTATTTTGAATCACACCAAAAAACCATGGCAGAAAAACTGCGTGATTATATGGATGAAGCACCACATCGTATTCTTGATACTTGGTATAAAGACTTCACTTTTGAAGACTTTACTAAGCGTTGCCAAGATACTATGTTGCCCGCAAACATGAATGAAGATGATGTGCTCAACTTACATTTAGACCTAGAGAATCGTCTGATTGGTTTGTTAGAAAAAACAGTTAACTCAACCACGGCGGAAGATGCGCGCAATGCGTTAGCCAATTTGATCCGAGTAGAGAAAACTCAGCAGCAACGTCTAGTCCATAGTACGATTCGGATGGACGATATCTAAACCGTCATTTCTTCTTGATTCTCAAAGCCAGCCCAGTGCTGGCTTTGGTTTTTATGTCGACTTTGTATCGGCCACTTTTACTCTACTTTGCTCCATTTGGGCGGGTTTCTGCGCCTGAACTGATTTACGTCATAATTTCTCGCTGCTTTTTTTGCTACTTTCTTGATCTATTGGCTGATTTTTATTGGCCTTGCTCAATTCTGCCAAGACTTCTATGGTGAGATTACTCATTATGAAATGGAGTCATTGGTGTCTAAGGAGATCCTTCATGGCACAAGATCTATCGCAATTTCCCAAAGCTCTATACACCCAAACACAAGTTCGCGAAGCGGAACTGAGTGCAGTGTCTCAGGGAGTATCTAGTCTCTATGAATTGGTCGAGCGTGCTGGCGCGGCGGCTTTTGAGTGTTTAGCGAAACATAGCTCCAAAGTCTTACCTGTGTTAATCCTTGCTGGCAGCGGTAACAATGGTGCCGATGCTTTAGTGTGCGCCCGTCTAGCCCGTGCCAGTGGTATGGACGTTTCTGTGATGATGACGTCAGCGGCAGGCACGCCTGAGTGTCAGCAAGCATTGACCCATTATCTTGCTGAAGGAGGAAAATTACTGCCGTTAGAGGTTGAACCTATTCTCGCAGCGAAAATCATAGTCGATGGTCTGTTAGGTACTGGGGTACGTGATGCTGTACGCGACGATATGGCTAAATATATCCGTGCCATCAATGACAATTCGGCTTGGGTATTGAGTCTTGATTTACCCTCTGGAGTCATTGCCGATACAGGCGCTGTAACAGGTGTTGCTGTGATGGCGGATATCACCTTATGTTTTGGTGGTGTAAAGCAAGGTGTGTTAACGGGTAAGGCGCGGCATTACAGTGGCGAGCTTGAATTTGCAGATTTAGGATTAACGCCTTTCTTTGCTGAAGCGAGCGCACAAAGAGTAGGAAGAGAGACTCTTAAGGACTATTTTGCCGCCCGAGCACGGGATAGCCATAAAGGCCAATCGGGGAAAGTCACTGTCATCGGCGGTGATATGGGCATGGCTGGGGCTGTGAGACTGGCAAGTGAAGCTTGCCTACGTGCAGGCGCGGGATTAGTCACTGTGATCAGTCGACCTGAGCATCAACTGACGGTGAATGTCTCCCGTCCTGAACTGATGTTTTGGGGTTGTGATTTAGTCGATATGGAAGTGTATCTGCGCCTTGGTTGGGCGCAGGTTATCGTGCTTGGCCCTGGTTTAGGTAAGCATGACTGGGGGTATAATTTGTTTAAAGCCGTGGGCTTGAGCGATAAGCCTTGTGTTTTAGATGCCGATGCATTGAATCTGCTCAGTAACGAACCAAGGCGCCAAACGAATTGGGTATTAACACCACATCCGGGTGAGGCGGCGCGTTTACTTGGTTGTACCGTGGTCGATATTGAACAGGACAGATTTGCCGCTGTTCGCGCTATACAGCAAAAGTACGGCGGTGTTGTATTACTAAAGGGCGCAGGAACGGTCATTTTTGATGGTCAGCAAATGGTTGTGGCACCAGTCGGCAACCCTGGGCTTGCCAGTGGTGGGTGTGGCGATGTGTTATCTGGTATTATAGGCGCGCTCATGGCTCAGGGAATGGATAATATGCAGGCAACGGTGCTTGGCGTAGTCGTACATGGTTGCGCCGCTGATCTTGCAGCAATACAGGGAGAACGTGGCATGTTAGCGAGCGATTTAATGCCTTTTATTCGCCAATTAGTGAATAGTGATTTACTCTAGACGGAATGTGAGACTCAAGCGGGGCTGGACTTTGTTATGTGCCCTGTGCCTTTTTAGGATTGAGTCGCTTCTCCATCAATAACAGCAGTGATATAAGCGGATATGACAGAGTTAACTTTTTTCTTAGACAACGAAGACGACACTATTGCGGTTGGGCAAAAATTAGCCCGCCATGTCCAAGCGCCTTTGACTCTGTATCTTACGGGTGATTTAGGAGCCGGTAAAACGACGCTGAGTCGTGGCTTAATTCAGGGATTGGGCCATAAAGGTGCCGTTAAAAGCCCGACTTACACTTTAGTTGAACCTTATGAATTAGAAGGTGTCGAAGTTTATCATTTTGATTTGTATCGTTTAAACGATCCAGAAGAACTCGAGTTTATGGGGATCCGCGATTACTTTACGGATAAGAGTCTGTGCATTGTTGAATGGCCAGATAAGGGAGAGGGTTTACTGCCCGCTGCCGATGTCCATATGCATTTAAGTTATCAAAATAGTGGGCGAGAAATACGCATAGAGGCCTTGTCTGAGCCAGGTGAAAAGTTATTAAAAGCGATAAAATAAAAACTAAAATGATAAAAAATAACCCGTATTTTCAAATTATTATTCTTTCTTTATGTTCTTTTTTCTCTGTGGCGGCCCATGCTGCTAATCAGTTAGAAAGCGTACGTATTTGGGCCGCGCCTGAGTCAACTCGAATCGTGTTTGACTTGAGTGGAGTGCCTGATTACACCTATTTCTCTTTAGATGGCCCTAATCGTTTAGTGGTGGATTTAAAAAAGACCACTGCTAAAGTTGTGCTTAAAAATCTTGAAAACAACAGTAAGTTGGTTAAGGGCGTGCGGGTCAGTAAGTCACCGACTAAAGGTGATTTGCGTTTAGTGATCGATCTCGTAAAACCGTTGAATGCAAGCTTGTTTTCTTTGCCTGTTACTGCGCCCTATGGCAATCGTCTAGTGGTTGATTTAGAAGATAAAACGTTAACTACTGCAACGGCTATCGTGTCATCTACACCCGTTAAAACTGTCACCCAAGCGGCGCAATCATCCCGCGATATTGTCATTGCTATTGATGCGGGTCATGGTGGCGACGATCCTGGCTCCATTGGTCCTTCTGGTGTTTATGAAAAAAAGGTCGCCCTAGAAATCGCCAGACGTGTTTCCAGCAAAATCAATGACACGCCAGGCATGCGTGCTGTGATGATCCGTACTGGTGATTATTTTGTGAATTTAAATAAACGCTCTGAACTGGCGCGCAACAGTAAGGCCGATCTGCTGATTTCTATCCATGCGGATGCCTTTACCTCGCCCAATCCACGTGGCGCCTCCGTATGGGTGCTATCAATGCGTCGTGCTAATAGTGAAATTGGTCGTTGGTTAGAACAAAAAGAGAAGCATTCTGAGTTGCTGGGCGGTGCGGGGGAAATTATCCAAAACACGGATAATGAACAGTATTTGGCTATGACGCTGCTCGATATGTCAATGAACAGTTCGATGGCAATTGGCCATTCTGTTGCGGGGGATATTTTAAAAGATTTAGGTGGCGTGACTCAATTGCATAAAAGTCGCCCTGAGTCCGCCAGTTTAGCTGTGCTGAAGTCACCGGATATTCCTTCCATCTTGGTTGAAACGGGCTTTATTTCAAACCCTAAAGAAGAGCGTTTACTGTCGAGTAGTCGTCATCAAGAGAGCATTGCCAATGCTATTTATAAGGGTGTGAGCCGTTACTATCACAACAATCCGCCAGCGGATACTTTGCTTGCCCAAAGAAGGGGAGGAAGCTCTAGCAGTGCTAAGCCAGCCAAAACCACAGCAAAAGCATCAGCAGAAAGAACCTCAACTGAAAGAACCTCAACTGAAAGAACCTCAACTGAAAGAACGCCTACAGCCTATGTTGGTGATGCAGTATCGACAAAGGTTAAACATAAGGTCCGTCGCGGGGAATCTTTATCTGCAATCGCGCAACGTTATAGTGTGCCTATGTCCAGCATCAAACAAGCGAATGGAATGAAGTCCGATGTGGTGCAGTTAGGGCAAACGCTAGTCATACCCCAGAGTTAAATAGGAAAGCATGATGGGCATTCAGATCCTGCCTCCGCAATTAGCCAACCAAATTGCGGCGGGGGAAGTGGTTGAGAGACCCGCTTCCGTAGTCAAAGAATTGGTCGAGAATAGCCTCGACGCAGGAGCGAGCCGAGTCGATATTGAAATCGACAAAGGCGGCAGCAAGCTGATTAAAATTCGCGATAACGGCTCTGGTATACCTAAAGATGAACTCGCTCTGGCCTTATCGCGCCATGCGACCTCAAAGCTGCACACTTTAGACGATCTCGAAGCTATCCTTAGTTTTGGTTTCCGTGGTGAAGCGCTAGCCAGTATCAGCTCAGTCTCACGTTTAACTTTAACGTCACGCACGGCTGAGCAAACCGAAGCATGGCAAGCCAATGCTGAAGGTGCCGACATGGCAGTTAAAGTGATGCCCGCCGCGCATCCAGTAGGTTCGACGATTGAAGTGGTGGATTTATTCTTTAATACACCGGCTCGTAGACGCTTTTTAAAGAGTGACAAAACCGAATTTACCCATATCGATGAATGGTTAAAGCGCATTGCATTAGTGCGTGGGGATATCCATTTCACGCTGACGCATAACGGTAAGATAGTACGTAATTATCGTCCTGCCATGAATGAAGCCCAGTATTTACAGCGTTTAACGCAAGTGTGTGGCCGTCCATTTGCCGAGCAAGCGCTTAAGATTGAATGCCAACACGATGATTTGCGCCTCAGTGGCTATTTGCAGTCACCTTGGTCACCGGTTATCAGCGATACCCATTACTTTTATGTCAATGGACGCCTTATCCGTGATCGCTTGGTCAATCATGCAGTGCGTCAAGCCTTTGCCCAAAAAGCAGAACTTGAACAACCCAGCTACGTGCTGATGTTGGATATCGATCCCCATCAAGTGGATGTTAACGTGCATCCCGCTAAGCATGAGGTGCGATTCCATCAGAGTCGCTATGTGCATGATTATATTCTGCAAGCATTGCAATCGGCGCTGGAAGAAGCAGGAGAGCTCAACTTCGTTCACTCAAGCTCTTTGGGTGAGGTTGAAGATGTGTTTGTGGATGCCCCGATAAGCGCCACTGAAATCTCAGCCCCTTTTGTATTTGGCGCTGATTCAGCTCAAGTTAATACGCAAGCTGATACACTTGAGTCTGCTCAAGATTCAGTTGCCCCTGCCGTTCAAGTAAAGTATGTAGGTGCAGGACGAGAAGGCGCCAGTTTTGGCACTCAAACGAATGCTTTTGGCAGCATGACAACACCAAGAGACAGCAGCCGTGGCAGTTATTCTGCAGGTGAATCTCGGCAACGTACTGAATTACCGTCAAAGGCGGCAATAGCAAGTTATGGTGCTTTACTGCAAACCCCTTCTTACAGTGTAAAAGATCAAGATTATCAGTCTGTGTTACCTATGCCATTGATATTAGATGGGCAATATTGGGTGATGACGTCGGAAGATAAACTCAGTCTATTATCAATAAAATCAGTAGCATTGGCGACGCGATGTCAAGAGATTGAAGCTAAGCTAGCGACTGGGTTAATTGGTCAGCCTTTATTGATGCCAGTGTCTGTCGCGGCTGATGCGGATTGGCAGGCTGTGCTCACTGAACACGACACGCTGATCCGCCAATTAGGTTTAGAACTAACAATTCGTTACCAGCAGTTGATTATTAAAAAAGTGCCCCCATATATCAGAGAGAGCCAGTTAGCCAAAGTGATCCCTGAATGGCTACAATCACTACGTTTTGAAACACCTGCGCCGAGCGCATTGGCGTTTTGGTTGGCAAAACACAGTTTAACGGGATTCGTTTCGGCACCAGAAGTCTGGGCAGCATTTTCGCAGTTAGCTGAAGAGAAAAAACAGCTTATTGCCAACAAAGCGATATTCTTACCTTGGCAATCGTGGCTAGAAGAGCAAGCAAGTGAATAAAGAATTACAGCCTAAAGTGTTATTTTTGATGGGGCCAACGGCCTCAGGTAAGACAGCTTTAGCATTAGAATTGGCCGAAAAGCATAACTGTGAAATCATTTCGGTCGATTCGGCATTAATTTATCGTGGTATGGACATTGGCAGTGCTAAGCCTTCAGCAGACGAACTGGCTCGCGGGCCGCACAGATTAATTGATATTCGTGATCCCAGTGAAAGTTATTCGGTAGCCGACTTTAGAGCCGATGCAATAGCCCAGATAGAAGAGATTGTCAGCATGGGGAAAACGCCAGTATTAGTTGGCGGAACCATGATGTATTTCAAAGCGTTACTCGAAGGTTTGTCACCTTTGCCGAGTGCGGACGACGCCATTAGGGCCGAGATCCAAGCGGAGGCGGATGAAAAGGGATGGGAAGCACTGCATGACCAATTAAGGGAGATAGATCCCGTGTCGGCAGAAAGAATTCATCCTAATGATCCACAAAGACTTTCAAGAGCGCTGGAAGTCTATAGAATAAGCGGCAAGAGCATGACTGAGTTGACTCAGACCAAGTCAGCTCCCTTGCCCTATGACGTAGTGCAGTTTGCTATTGCACCGCGCGAACGCAAAGTGTTACATGACTTAATAGCGCAACGTTTTGCGCTTATGCTCAAACAGGGCTTTATTGAGGAAGTCACAGAGCTAAAAGCCCGTGGAGACTTGCATTTAGACTTGCCTTCAATGCGTTGTGTCGGTTATCGACAGTGCTGGCAATACCTAGATGGTGAGTTTGACTATGATACTATGGTCGAAAAAGCGGTTGCTGCTACTAGGCAATTGGCTAAGCGTCAATTAACATGGTTGCGGAGTTGGCCAGAGTTGAATTGGCTTGAAAGTGGTGCTGAGGGGAATTTAGTTATACTTATGCGTCAATGCCGCTAGCTTATTAGCCCTTGCTGTATAATACTAAAACTAAACAAAAAACTATCACTGATATCGATTTATTTTATATAAATTAAAAAGGAAATAATAAAATGGCTAAGGGGCAATCTTTACAAGACCCATTTTTGAACGCATTGCGTCGCGAGCGCGTTCCTGTATCAATTTACTTGGTTAACGGCATTAAACTCCAAGGACAGGTAGAGTCGTTTGATCAATTTGTCATTCTGTTGAAAAATACAGTGAGCCAAATGGTTTATAAACACGCTATTTCTACTGTTGTGCCAGCACGCCCATTCAACGTTACTGGTCACCAAAATGCCCAAGGCGGATATGGTGTTCAAGATGATGCGCCTAGTGGCGAATAAGTATTATCTGAGGAGTTTGCTTCTTGTTTGATCGTTATGAGGCGGGAGAAACTGCGGTTCTTGTCCATATCGACTTTTCCGATGAGGAACGCCGAGAAGATTTAGTCGAGCTGCAGCTATTAGTAGAATCAGCTGGGGCAAGATCAGTCGGGGTGATTACTGGAAGTCGACGTTCACCGGATCGCAAATTTTTTGTGGGTTCTGGTAAAGCCGAAGAGTTAGCTGCATTAGTGGCGGCGACTGAAGCCAATGTGGTGATTTTTAATCATGCATTGAGTCCAGCCCAAGAGCGTAATCTTGAGCAAGTGTGTCAGTGTCGTGTGCTCGACCGTACGACACTTATTCTCGATATTTTTGCCCAAAGAGCGCGAACTCACGAAGGTAAGTTACAGGTGGAGCTAGCGCAATTGCGCCATATGTCGACTCGCCTGATCCGTGGTTGGACGCATCTTGAAAGGCAAAAGGGCGGTATTGGTTTACGTGGTCCAGGGGAAACCCAGCTCGAAACCGATAGACGTTTGCTCAGAGGACGAATTAAAAATATCAACAAACGCTTAGAGCGAGTTGATAAGCAACGTGAACAGAGTCGACGTGCACGTAAGCGTAGTGATTTGTCGACAGTTTCATTAGTCGGCTACACAAACGCGGGTAAATCAACGCTGTTTAATGCCCTAACATCATCTGATGTTTATGCTGCAGATCAGCTATTTGCCACACTCGATCCTACGCTAAGAAAGTTAGATTTACCTGATGGTGCCGTGATATTAGCGGATACTGTCGGGTTTATTCGTCATTTGCCCCATGATCTCGTTGCTGCATTTAAGGCAACCTTACAAGAGACAAGGCAAGCTGAGTTATTACTACACATAGTTGATTGTGCAGATGAAAACATGGCGGATAATTTTGATCAGGTTCAATCTGTACTGAAAGACATCCAAGCCGATGAAGTCATGCAACTCGTGGTCTGTAACAAAATCGATTTACTCGAAGATGTGACGCCAAGAATTGAATATAACGACATAGGCAAACCCGTTCGAGTTTGGGTTTCAGCACAGAAGCGTTTAGGATTTGATTTGCTATTGAAAGCCATCACTGAGCTTATTGGTGAGGTGATTAAAGAGCTAACACTTAGAATTCCGGCAACTGCTGGACATTATCTTGGCCAGTTTTATCGACTGGATGCGATACAGCAGAAAGAGTACGACGATCTGGGGAACTGTATTTTGTCTGTTCGTTTATCGGACGCCGATTGGCGCCGATTAACAAAACAGAGTCAGGGTGAGTTAGAAACCTTCATCTTCGAAGATTCGATAGATGAAGCTGTTTGTTAATAATCTAATTTATTTCATCCACTTATGGAGTGCTAAATGGCTTGGAACGAGCCCGGTAACAAGGGTAATGATCCTTGGGGAAATAAAGGTGGTAACGACAAAGGACCACCGGACCTTGACGAGGTTTTTCGTAATCTTTCAAAGCGCTTTGGCGGCAAAGGAAATGGCTCAGGCCAGTCTTTTAGTTCGTTTAGCCTAATCATCATTCTTGCTGTTGCTGTAGTTGTTTGGGGACTTTCGGGTTTTTATACAATTAAAGAAGCTGAGCGTGGTGTGGCACTGCGATTTGGTAAACACGCTGGCGAAATTGGCCCTGGACTTCATTGGAAAGCCACATTTATCGACCAAATTTATCCCGTCGACATTCAATCGGTTCGCTCTATTCCTGCGTCTGGTAGCATGCTGACATCCGATGAAAACGTCGTGAAAGTTGAGCTTGATGTTCAGTATCGTATTTTAGATGCTTACTCATATCTATTTAGTGCCGTCGATGCGAACGCCAGTTTGCGTGAAGCGACTGACAGTGCACTGCGTTATGTCATTGGACATAACAAGATGGATGATATTCTGACTACGGGCCGTGATGCTATTCGTCGCGATACGTGGAAAGAGTTAGAGCGCATTCTTGAACCGTACAAATTGGGTCTTGCTGTTGTTGACGTAAACTTCTTACCGGCACGTCCGCCAGAAGAAGTGAAAGACGCCTTCGATGATGCGATTTCTGCCCAAGAAGATGAACAACGTTTTATTCGTGAAGCTGAAGCTTATGCCCGTGAAATTGAACCAAAAGCTCGTGGTGAAGTTGAACGTATGGCACAACAAGCGAATGCTTACAAAGAGCGTGAAGTCTTAGAAGCTCGCGGTAAAGTGGCTCGTTTTGAGTTGTTATTACCAGAGTATCAAGCTGCGCCTGAAGTGACTCGTAAGCGTTTGTATCTTGATACAATGCAGCAAGTGATGACAGATACGAATAAAGTGCTGATTGATGCTAAGAACAACGGCAACTTAATGTACCTACCGCTAGATAAGTTAATTCAGCAGAAGCCTGCGACAAATGAGCTGGAAGCTAAGCCACAGCAAAATGTTAATTCTTCATCTGTATCAACGACTCGCGCGAATGAGCCTTTGAGTGGACGTCCATCCCGCGATGATCGTACTCGCCAAGGGAGGGAGTAATCCATGGGTAGATTAAGCGTTATTCTTATCGCCGTGCTCTTAGGTATTGGTTTGTCATCTTTAATGGTGGTGAATGAAGGCGAGCGCGCTATTGTGGCGCGTTTCGGTGAAATTTTAAAAGACGACGTTGACGGTAAGCAAGTCACCCGCGTCTACGGCCCAGGCCTGCACATGAAAGTGCCTGTGATCGATAAAGTAAAATTACTCGATGCCCGTATTCAAACACTTGATGGTGCAGCTGATCGTTTTGTAACTTCAGAGAAGAAAGACCTTATGGTCGATTCCTATGTGAAGTGGCGCATTATGGATTTCGAAAAATATTACCTGTCTACAAACGGTGGTATTAAGTCGAATGCAGAATCGCTATTACAACGTAAGATCAACAACGATTTACGCACAGAGTTTGGTCGTCGCACTATTAGAGAGATTGTTTCTGGTAAGCGTGATGAACTGCAAAATGATGCGTTATCCAATGCCTCAGAAAGTGCAAAAGACTTAGGTATTGAAGTTGTTGATGTGCGTGTAAAGCAAATCAATCTACCGGCTAACGTCAGTAACAGTATTTACCAGCGTATGCGTGCAGAGCGTCAAGCTGTGGCAAAAGAGCATAGAGCGCAAGGTAAAGAACAGTCTGAAATTATTCGTGCAACGATAGATGCCAATGTGACGGTGAAGATTGCCGAAGCTGAACGTAAAGCCTTAACCATTCGAGGTGAAGGAGATGCGTTAGCAGCGAAGATATATTCTGATGCTTACAACAAAGATGCTGAGTTCTTCGGTTTTGTTCGTAGCTTAGAGGCTTATCGAGCCAGCTTCTCAGGCAAGTCCGATATTATGGTGTTAGAGCCTGATAGCGAATTCTTCAAGTATATGAAGAGCACTGCACCTAAGAAGTAATGCATTAAAAGTATTGATTTAATAGGTCCTGTTACTCAGGGCCTATTTTTTTATCTGGCGATTGTTAACTTAGTTTGAAAAGTCTGGGCTAATTTATATTAGCGATGCATGCTTTATGCCGATGTCACAGACAAGAAGCTTAAAATATGATCCAAATGAATTAAAATGGGTTAATAGTTGGGTCTTTTTTAGGCTTTTTTTAAAAAACACGCAATCTCCCTAACTTACTTGCGTGTTTTCACTATGATCTGCTTCTAATTTTTAGCTATAATGAGCCCCGCTTCAAACTTCGATTTTTGACCCTAGTGATGACTAAGGGCTGAAAGTCTTTGAAATATAAAAATTCCAACACCCTCTGGGAGATAAGTGGATGAGCAATGCGCCAGTCGATACCGGACGTCGCAGATTCCTGACAGCCGCAACCGCCGTAGTAGGTGGTGCTGGTGCCGTCGCTGTAGCGGTTCCTTTCATCAAGTCATGGAATCCGAGTGCCAAAGCGAAAGCTGCAGGTGCACCGGTCGAAGTAAATATCAGTAAAGTAGAGCCAGGTCAGCTGATCCGTGTTGAGTGGCGTGGAAAACCTGTATGGGTTGTCCGTCGCACAGATGCTGTGATCAATGAACTGCCAACACATGATGATAAGTTAAGAGATCCTGCTTCTGCTGAGATGCAGCAGCCTGATTATGCAACAAATCCTTTGCGCTCAATCAAGCCAGAGTATTTTATTGCTGTCGGTATTTGTACCCACCTCGGATGTTCACCTACTTATTTGCCAGATTCATTTGGTGAGCAAGTTGAAGGTGTCACTTCTGGTTTCTTCTGTCCATGTCATGGCTCTAAGTTCGATATGGCTGGTCGCGTTTTCCAAGGCGTACCTGCTCCATTGAACCTAGTTATCCCTCCACATCAATACGTTGATGATGGCACCGTGATTATCGGTGTAGATAAAGGAGTGGCGTAATGGTTAAGAATTTAATTAATTGGATTGATGCGCGTATCCCAATGACGGCGACTTATAACCGTCACGTGGGCCAATACGCTACGCCAACTAACTTTAACTTTTGGTATTTTTTCGGTTCGCTAGCGATGTTGGTATTGGTTAACCAATTACTGACAGGTATCTGGTTGACGATGAACTATGTACCAACAGCAGAAGGCGCATTTGCCTCTGTTGAATACATAATGCGTGATGTTGAATACGGTTGGTTGCTGCGTTATATGCACTCAACGGGTGCATCAGCTTTCTTCGTTGTGATCTATCTGCACATGTTCCGTGGTTTAATTTACGGTTCATATCAGAAGCCTAGAGAACTACTGTGGCTGTTCGGTATGTTAATTTTCCTCGTGTTGATGGCCGAAGCCTTTATGGGTTATTTGCTGCCATGGGGTCAAATGTCATATTGGGGCGCGCAGGTAATTATCTCTCTGTTCGGTGCGATTCCAGTTATTGGTGACGACTTAACCCTGTGGATCCGTGGTGACTACGTGATCTCTGGCGCAACGCTGAACCGTTTCTTTGCGCTGCACGTTATTGCTCTGCCGCTAGTATTAGTCGTACTCGTGTTTTTACACTTAATTGCGCTGCATGAAGTGGGTTCTAACAACCCTGACGGTATCGAAATCAAGAAGAACAAAGACGAAAATGGCTGGCCAGTTGACGGTATTCCATTCCACCCATATTACACTGTAAAAGACATCATGGGCGTCGCGGGCTTCCTGATAGTGTTCTGCTATGTGTTGTTCTTTATTCCTGAAGGCGGTGGTTACTTCCTTGAAAAGCCAAACTTTGAAGCGGCTAACTCGATGAAGACACCTGAACACATTGCACCCGTTTGGTACTTCACTCCTTTTTACGCCATTTTACGTGCAGTGCCTGATAAATTGGGTGGCGTGATAATGATGGGTCTGTCGATTGCAGTACTGTTCGTATTGCCTTGGTTAGATCGCTGTAAAGTGAAGTCAGTTCGCTACCGTAGTACGCTACATAAGCTGAACATTGCTCAATTTGCTATATCTTTCATAGTATTGGGTTATTTAGGGGTAGTGCCTGCCACGCCGACGCTGACGATAGTTGCACAGGTGTTTACTTTCACTTACTTTGGTTTCTTTGTGGCGCTGTGGGTATACAGCAAGAATGAAAAAACTAAACCTGTTCCAGCGAGGTTGACACACTAATGAAAAAATTATTGATTGCATTAGTTACCTTGTTGCCGACGTTGGCTATGGCCGCGAGCGGACATAAAATTCATTTAGAAGATGCCAATGTTGATCTGCATGATAAAGCTTCTTTAGAGCGTGGTGTGGACCTGTTCCAACATTACTGTTCTGGTTGCCACAGCACTCAGTATCAACGTTATGAACGTGTAGCGACCGATATCGGTATCTCTGCGGATGATATGCGTAATAAGTATATGTTCACCGATGCTAAAATTGGTGAGTTGATGCAAAACGCTATTCCACCTAAAGATGCTGCTAAATGGTTTGGTGCTACACCGCCAGACTTAACTTTAGTTGCTCGCGTGCGTGGTGAAGATTGGGTTTATTCCTATCTGAAAGGCTTCTATAAAGATCCAAGTCGCCCATTTGGTGTGAATAACACAGTATTCCCATCTGTTGGTATGCCACATGTACTCGAAGAGTTACAAGGCACACCAGTTAAACAAGAAGATGGCACTATTGTGGTGACTGGCGGTAAATTGAATGCGGAAGAATACGACCAAGCAGTACGTGATATCACTGGCTTCTTAGTTTATTCGGCTGAACCTGTTAAGCTAGAGCGTCAAGCTATGGGCTGGTGGGTACTCGGATTCCTATTTATATTCTTTATTGTGGCCTACCTCTTGAAGAAAGAGTATTGGAAAGATGTACACTAGGCACCAATAACGGGTAAAATGTAATATCCGCATAGTGTAAACGGGGGGCTTTGCCCCTCGTTTACTTTTGTTTTATTTCGATTCTGGAGGGTATCAATGGCTGTTGCTGCCAACAAACGCTCTATCATGACACTGTTTTCAGGTGCTGATGATCTGTATAGCCATCAAGTACGTATCGTGTTAGCTGAGAAAGGGGTTACTGTTGATGTTTTACAGGTCGACCCTAACGAAATGCCTGAGGATTTGCTCGAAGTAAATCCATATAACTCAGTGCCAACTTTGGTAGACCGTGAACTCGTTTTATATGAATCACGCATTATCATGGAATATTTGGATGAGCGTTTTCCTCATCCGCCTTTGATGCCAGTTTATCCAGTGTCTCGCGGCCAAAGCCGTTTGATGATGCATCGCATCGATACTGACTGGTATTCGCTCGTTGACCGTATCCGTAAAGGTGATCGTGTTGAAGCGGCTCGTAAAGAGTTGACTGAAAGCCTGATCGCAATTGCGCCTATCTTCGGTGAAGTGCCTTACTTCATGAGCGAAGAATTTGGTCTAGCGGATTGCTACCTTGGCCCATTGTTGTGGCGCTTACCTGTATTAGGTATTGAGCTAGATAGCCGTGTAGCTAAAGATATCAAAGCGTATATGACACGTATTTTTGAGCGTGAATCGTTTAAAGCTTCTTTAACTGAAGCCGAACGCGAAATGCGCATGGGTATGTAATGAAACCTTTGACTCCAAATCGTCCTTATTTACTAAGGGCTTACTATGATTGGTTGATGGACAACCAATTGACTCCTCATGTTGTGGTTGATGCCTTTGTTGAAGGCACTCAAGTACCGCAGCAATACGTGAAGGATGGCCAGATAGTGTTGAATATCGCTGCTGGCGCAGTGGGCAATTTGCAAATTAGCAATGAGTGTGTGGAGTTCAATGCGCGTTTTGGTGGTGTTCCTCAGCAGGTGATGTTGCCAATGGCGTCGATTGTCGCTATTTATGCCCGTGAAAACGGTGCTGGCACTGTCTTCGATATCGAAGATGCTTACCTGATGGACGATGAAGTCGATTCATCTTTATCCGTTGTTGAAACAACAGATAAAGCGTTTGAACCGACAGATGAGCCCCCTAAACGTCGCAGTCATTTAACTGTGGTTAAATAACTGTGGTGAAATGCCCAAGTCGTTTAAAAACTAAGCCAGTCTAATGACTGGCTTTTTTGTCGCTGTATTTTATCGCCGTAATTGGTTAAACCTTAAGTACAAGGTGTGATAGCATTTGCGCCCGCATTCATCCGTTAGATATGCGTTACCTTTACCCATTTAGACCAATGGATCTTGTATGTTGCTAATGATCGATAATTACGACTCTTTCACCTTTAACTTAGTGCAGTATTTTCAGCAGCTAGGGCAAGAGATAGTGGTTAAACGTAATGATGAAATTAGCCTAGCCGACATCGAGGCGCTTGCGCCGACTCATCTAGTGATTTCGCCCGGACCTTGCACACCTAATGAGGCGGGGATCTCCCTCGCGGCGATTGAGCATTTTGCCACGTGCATGCCGATCCTAGGTGTCTGTTTGGGACATCAGGCGATGGCGCAGGTTTTTGGTGCCAATGTCGTGCGTGCCGAACGGGTGATGCACGGCAAGGTCAGTGCAATTACGCACACTGGACAGCGGTTATTTAAGGGATTAAATCAGCCTTTAACCGTGACACGTTATCACTCGTTACTGGTTGATGCAGTGCCTGAAGGTTTTGTACTCGATGCTTGGTTTGACGATGCAATTCACGGCCGAGAAATCATGGCCATGAGCCATCAAGACTTACCGCTTTATGGGGTGCAATTTCATCCCGAATCAATTCTCACCGAGCAAGGTCTCGAACTGTTAGCCAATTTTTTAGCGCAACCGGCTGTTCCCGTATAATTTCCTCGCCTTAAAAACTCTCCACACTATCAATTTCTGTTACAAGATTTATCCTTCTTTTAAGCAAGTTTAGCGATTAACTATGCTATAACTGCCGCAAAACTACGCGAATAGGCGAAACCAGCAGATAAGTAGACTGGGTCATTTAGCCATTGCGATAACAATAAAAGGAAGGATAAATGAGAAGCGTAATGCGAAATTTGGGTTTTAGTGCGTTAGCGGTTGCCGTATTGGCTGGGTGCGCAGCGACATCGACTGAAACTGCAACTCCCGTAATAGCTCCGCCAGCATTCCAAGTTCCCTTAGCCCAACCGCCACAAGTTTCACAGGCGCTTACGCTTAATCAAATTATGGCAAATCCTGATTGGATGGGGATCTTTGCCAAAGAGGCTTACTGGAGCGACGATAGCCAAAGCGTGCTGTTTGCCCGCCAAGCGAGTACTTCACCTCTGCGTAGCTATTATCAGCAAGGCATCAATGACAGCCGCGCCGTCGAGCTAGCTCTCGATAAGTTACATGCCGCAGATCAGCAGTTTGGCGTGTTTGATCGCACTAAGTCCCACAAGGCTTACCTATATCAAGGCAACATTTTTGTTAAGCAATTAAGCACGGGTAAAATCAGCCAACTGACTCGCCAGCGTAGCGCCATCGATGGTGTGCGTTATCTCAATAATGGCGATATCGCCTATTGGCAGGGCGACAATGTTTTCCAGATCCATCAAGATTCTGGCTTAGTCGAGCAACTTGCTGAAATTAAAATGGCGAAAGCACCAGAAGCGGTAAAAGAGCCGACGTCTTATATTACGAAACAACAGCACAGATTGATTCAGTATGTGGCGCTGCAGCAAGAAAATGCTAAAACTAAAGCGCAGTATCAAGATGAATTACAAAAAAACGATCCAACGCTCGCCGCCAGCACTTGGTATTTAGGCGATAGCGAAGTGGTGTCAGAGCTGAGTTTATCACCCGATGGCCGCTATATTTTAGTCACTCTTACAGATAAAAATTACACAGGTAGCAGCGAACACGACATCATGCCTAATTACTTAGGTAGTGAAGGTTATATCGACCCAGTGCCAGTGCGCGCGCGCGTGGCTGAAGATACGCCACCAGGGCAACGTTTTGTGGTGCTTGATTTAAACCAACATAAAAATGTCGATATCACCATCGAGGGCCTTACTGGTTTTGATGAGGATGTGCTAGCCAAAGTGAAAGCTGAAAATGCTAAAGCGAAAGGCGAAACTTATCAAAGCACTAAATCGCCACGTAAAATTCAGTTGATGCAGGATTGGGGCTGGACTCAGAGTGCGATTCAATGGCATGAGTCGGAAAATAAATTAGCCCTGATGCTAGAAGCAACTGATAATAAAGATCGCTGGATCGCCAGTGTCGATCTTGCTAAGGGTAAATTCATTACCGAACATCGTTTACATGATGATGCATGGGTGAATTACGATTACAACCAATTCGGTTGGTTACCGGATACGGATACCTTGTATTACTTGTCAGAAGAGTCCGGTTATTCGCAGCTTTATATTAAAGCTCAAGGCGAAAAACCGCGTGCGTTAACCCAAGGCAAGTTTGTCGTGAGTGATATTACGCTGTCACCGGATGCCAATTACATCTATTACAAAGCGAACCAGAGTCACCCCGGTATTTATAATGTTCACCGCGTGAATCTTGCCACAGGTAAAAATGAGCAACTAACCCAGTGGGATGGCAACTTAGATTACAGCTTAAGCCCCGATGGCACTCAGCTATTACTCAATGCCTCACGCCGCACACAGCCTAATGAACTCTATGTTCAACCCATTGGCGGCGAGTTAAAGCAGCTGACGTCTTATACCAGTGATGCCTTCAAAAATTACCCATGGCAAGCGCCAGAAGTGGTAGCTGTACATTCAAATCATGGTGCTGGCAATGTGTACGCTCGAGTTTATCTGCCGCAAGGCTATGATAAGTCCCGCGCTGAGAAATATCCTGCGGTGATTTTCAATCACGGCGCAGGTTATCTGCAGAATGCCGATTATGGTTTTAGCGGTTATTTTCGCGAGTTTATGTTCCACAACCTGCTGACTCAACAAGGTTATGTTGTGATGGACATGGATTACCGTGGCTCTAAAGGTTACGGCCGAGATTGGCGCACTGCTATTTATCGCAATATGGGTCATCCAGAAGTGGAAGACTTAAAGGATGGCGTAACGTGGATGGCGACTCATACCCATGTCGATACTAAGCGTGTCGGGACTTATGGTGGCTCTTACGGTGGATTCTTAACCTTTATGTCTTTGTTTACCGCGCCGGACTTGTTCCAAGCTGGAGCTGCATTGCGTCCTGTGGCGGACTGGGCACATTATAATGCGCCTTATACCTCTAATATCTTAAATACGCCTGATGTCGATCCTATCGCCTATGAGCGCAGCTCTCCTATTGAGCATGCCCAAGGATTAACTAAACCACTGCTTATCATGAGTGGCGTAATGGACGACAACGTTTTCTTCCAAGACAGTGTGCGTATGGTACAGCGCCTCATTGAACTGGAAAAACCAACCTTTGAAATGGCGATTTATCCTGTTGAGCCCCATGGTTTCCGTCAACCTTCTAGCTGGTTAGATGAATACCGCCGCATCTATAAGTTATTTGAACAAGAACTTAAATAATTCAGTTCGATTTCTTTTAAAGGTCTCCTAGTCGAGGCCTTTTTATTGGGTAACTGACTAGGAAATATCCGATATAACTCTTTGTTTGCGTTCTGCGACTTTGCATTATTGCTAAGATTAAGTGTATGTGCTGAAATTGTAATGATTTTGAGAGTTTGATTGTGTTGACGTCACTCGGGCATTAGCGATATAGGAAAGATTTATAGTGGCGATTTCGGTTGCGGGCGGTGTAAGACCCGGCAAAATTATAGAGATAGAACATAGGCTCTATCAACAATTGATCCTCGGAAAGCAAAAAGCGAGCCCGACTCTTTTGGATGAACTCGACCTTGAATTAGAGGCCGATGCAAATAAGTTAGATGTTGAACGCGAAGCGATTTTGGTGCGTTTGATGAAACAAATTAAAGCTAAAGAAGTGTTTGAAGCCGTATCGAGCCAGTTGCATGAAACTGTCATTAACGCCATCGAGCATCAACTCGCGTCCCCTGAATCTGTTCTTGCTAAGTCAGATATCAATGAGTCGCAAATCCTCTTGTTGGAATTATTGCTGGCAAAAAATCTCGATGCAACGCGATTAAGACCATTGATCAGTAGCTTAAATTGGTTGTGCCGCGACTTAACCAACATGGTCAACAGCCCATCTTTTCGCGCTCGCCGGTCTCAGAGTTCAGATGTGCGGGTCACTGATATCAAATTAGTGATGAATTACATCGGTATCGAAAACCTTCGCACCATTATCCCTTACTTTTGTTTGCGAAATTGGCTTCCTAGTGGCAATGCTAAGTTGTTATGGACTACCCGTAAATTATGGCGCTACAGCATAGTCAGTGGCATAGCGGCAAATGCTTTAGCTCAGCTTCATAATACTGACTCAGCCTTGGTTTATAGTAGTGCCTTACTTAATCAGTTAGGCACATCCGTTGTATTGAGTTTAAGTGCCCGTTTATTCGACCAAACATGGGGATCTTGGATAAGAGAAGCCAGTAGCAGCCGTGATAAGGAAGTGTATGATGCGGTGATTGCCACTGAGTTTCCTGCTAAGGCCGTGTTTGAACAAGTGTTAAGCCATGGCCTCAAACTTAATTGGCAATTATTAGAGTTACTTAAGTTTGAAGCGAGTCCCTTAACTCGGTTGTTAAAGGAGTTAGACCAAACCTTAAGTTATCGAGAATTGTCGCCTCAGTCGGCATTAGTCGCGCGGGCAAACTGTTATGCTAAGGTGGTATTACTCGAAGAAATGCGTCAAATCGATCCCCAAGAAAAGCGCTTAATGTTTGATTATTATGAGTTAACTGAGCAAGAAGTACTGCGCCTAAAAGCACAAAACTATAGGAAGTTAGATCTGCTGTAATCCTCGGTCTGCTACGTAGCGCCATGATTGCGGCGTTTAAGTAGAGGAAGGGATATGCCAAGCTGGCAAGCATCTGTACTAAATACCATTTTATCCTATGTCGCTAGGCCATCCATCAGTCGTGGACAGGCCAAAATGCCCTTAGCGCAAGTGCGTGAAAAGTTGCTTGAGCTTGATAGACGTTGGCTCCCTTGGCCGGATAAGTTAGTCAGCGCTACCATCCCCTTACAACACTCAAACTTGTTACATTATGTGCTTCTCAACGAACCTTCTCGCCTTGGAAGTCTGTTTTATATCCGTGGCGGAGGCTTCTGTTTTAAAACGCCCCATGCCCATGCAAGATTAGTCGCAGATATCTGCCAGCGTTGTCAATTAGATGCTTATATTCCTGATTATCGTCTCTCTCCTGAGCATCCTTTCCCCGCACCATTTGATGATGTGCTTGAAGCCTATAGGCGGTTAATTGAGCTGAAAGGCACGGAGAATTTGATCCTCATGGGTGACTCGGCGGGCGGCAATTTAGCCCTGAGTTTGTTGCTGGAATTAAAGCGTTTAGGCCTGCCTTTACCGACCGCCTGTATCTTACTATCGCCCGCGTTAGACTTAGCACTTACGGGGGATACTGAGTTGATACTCGCAGCCGACGATCCCTTCTTCACCATAGAGGCATTGCTGCGCTTACGTGGCGCTTATCTTGCGGGGGCCGATCCTATGTCGGCAAAAGTTTCCCCCTTACAGTGGAACTTGGCAGACCTGCCGCCCATCTTAGTGATTGCGGGTACGCGGGAGCTATTATTACAGGATTCTGAACGTTTAGTCGCCCAAATAAAAGCCTGTGGTGGTGAGATAACGGGCTGTTTTTACCCTAACATGCCCCATGTGTTTCCCTTGTTCAATTTATTGCCCGAAGCCCTTGAAGTGAGGTCGAAAATTGGCCATTTTGTGCTTTCACACTTGATTCGTTAAAATGGTGTAGTTATTCACATTCAGTGAATAGCTAGCAAAATGAGGGGCAAATAACTTTTTTTCTGACTAATTATGCTGCAAGCCATGGGCTTAACCGCTTGTATAGTTCTTAAACTGCAATCTTTATGCACTTTGGGTGGAAGTGCGTGGATTGATGTTTGTGAAAAACTGGTATTTTGATCACATTTTCGCTAATAATGGTTATTAATAGACACAAGCAATCCCAGTATCACTAACTCTAGATAAAGATACCTATGGGACTCTGACGGTGCAAGGCGCCGTTAAACAAACACAAAGGACGAAGAAGAATGAGCGTTGATATGAAGTTGGACCGTGCCCAGTTTGACGCAGTGATGGTGCCTAATTATACGCCTGCTGCCGTGATCCCTGTTCGTGGCGAAGGAAGCCGAGTTTGGGACCAAGAGGGCAACGAGTTTATCGATTTTGCTGGCGGTATTGCGGTAAATTGCTTAGGTCACTGTCATCCAGCCCTTGTGAATGCCCTTAAGACACAAGGTGAAAAATTATGGCATCTGTCAAACGTAATGACGAATGAGCCAGCCTTAGCATTAGCGACTAAATTAGTTAATAGCACGTTTGCCGACAAAGTGTATTTTGCCAACTCTGGCGCCGAAGCCAACGAAGCCGCATTAAAACTTGCCCGTCGTTATGCCTTAGAAAAACATGGCGTTGAGAAAGATGAAATCATAGCGTTCGATAAAGCTTTCCACGGCCGTACGTTCTTCACAGTCAGTGTCGGTGGACAAGCTGCCTATTCCGATGGTTTTGGTCCTAAGCCGCAGAGTATTACTCACCTGCCATTTAACGATGTTGCCGCCTTAGAAGCCGCAGTAACGGATAAGACTTGCGCCATCATGCTTGAGCCGCTGCAAGGCGAGGGCGGTATTATCGATGCCGATCCTGCATTCTTGAAAGCCGTGCGTGAATTGGCTAATAAGCACAATGCACTAGTGATTTTTGATGAAGTCCAAACGGGTGTGGGCCGTACTGGTGAACTTTACGCTTACATGGGTACTGAAATCGTGCCTGACATCTTAACCACAGCTAAAGCGCTCGGTGGTGGTTTCCCTATCGCAGCTATGCTGACAACGGCTGAGATTGCCGAGCATTTAAAAGTGGGCACTCATGGTTCTACCTACGGTGGTAACCCATTAGCCTGCGCTATCGGTAATGCTGTGTTAGATGTAGTGAACACACCTGAAGTGTTAGATGGCGTAAAACATCGCGAGCAGTTATTGCGTGATGGTTTGAGCAAAATCAATGAAAAATATCATGTTTTTTCAGAAGTACGCGGTAAAGGTTTACTCTTAGGGGCCGTTCTTAATGAACAATACCAAGGTCGTTCACGCGACTTTTTGGTGGCCTCTGTCGCTGAAGGCTTAATGAGCCTGATGGCGGGTGCTAACGTGGTGCGTTTTGCTCCTTCTCTGGTGATCCCTGAGGCAGATATTGCTGAAGGTCTAGCTCGTTTTGAACGTGCTGTGGCGAGCATAGCTGCCGCCTAAATGACCAAAGGAGTGCTGAATTTATTCGCACTCCTTTTTTGTCAGGGAATACTTACCTGCATCACTGCCTGTCTTTTTGAAGAGAGGTGCCCTGATGCACGGTAAGCCAAAGTGAGGAGACACTAAGATGTTAATCATACGTCCTATTCAGGCTGGTGATTTTGAGGCCTTATATCAAATTGCCGAAGAGTCTGGTCATGGTTTTACGTCATTACCTGTGAATGCGGATCTGCTCAGACATAAAATTGCTCGAGCAGAAGCCTCATTCGTCAAAGCCGTAGAGACTCCCTTCGATGAAGGTTATCTAATGGTGCTGGAAGATACCGATACCCGTGAAGTGGTGGGAACGTGCGCCATCGAAGCGGCGGTGGGAATGGAAGATGCGTTCTACCATTATCGACTCGGTACCGAAGTCTATCATTCTGAGCAAATTGACGTGCGTAACGAGGTCGAAACACTCACCCTTTGCCATGACTACACTGGCGCTGCTGAGATGTGTACGCTGTTTTTGCGTGAAGCATATCGCAAGGGCAACAATGGCCGCATGTTATCCCGCAGTCGCTTTCTGTTTTTAGCTCAACATGCGAAGCGTTTTGGCGAAACTGTGATTGCCGAAATGCGCGGTGTAAGCGACGCCGAGGGGTATTCACCTTTTTATGGTTGGTTGCAAAAACACTTTTTGGGCATAGATTTTATTCAGGCGGATTATCTTTCTGGCTTAGGTAAAAAGGCATTTATGGCCGAAATGATGCCACGAAATCCTGTCTACGTTTGTCTGTTGCCGGAAGAAGCGCAGAAAGTGATTGGCGAAGTGCATACCAATACCCGTCCCGCATTAAGTTTGCTGCAGGCCGAAGGCTTTCGATGCCGCGGTTATGTGGATATTTTTGATGGTGGTCCAACAGTTGAGTGTCGTTTATCGGACATTCGCGGCGTGCGTGAAAGTCGTTTATTGACCGTCGATATTGGTGACATGGTCGAAGCCGACACTCAATTTATTATCTCAAATACCCAATTAGCCAATTACCGAGCGACGTCTGCTGCACTGGCCGTGGACGACAAATCCGAACATATCATCATTAGCCCTGAGCTGGCAGCGGGTTTGCTACTCGCAAAAGGCGATCAAATCCGTATTTTGGCAATGTAGGAATAACCAATGACACATTATATTCAAGGCCAGTGGCATGCTGGCAAAGGTCATGACGTGACCTCAATTAACCCTGCCAATGCACAATCTATTTGGACCGGTAAAACGGCCACTGCAGAACAAGTTAATGCCGCCGTTGATGCCGCGCGCGCCGCACAGTTTGATTGGTTTATGTTAGGTTTCGATGCGCGTTTAGCCATAGTTGAAGCGTATCGCACCCAACTCGAAGCCAATAAAGCGGAACTGGCTGAAACGATTGCCCAAGAAACGGGTAAACCTCAGTGGGAAACCGCGACTGAAGTCGGTGCCATGATAGGCAAAATTGCTTTATCGGCTGCGGCTTACAATAAACGTACGGGCACAGAAGCCAACGATACGCCAGCAGGACGTGCGGTTATCCGCCATAAGCCCCACGGTGTTGTGGCTGTGTTCGGTCCTTACAACTTCCCTGGTCATTTGCCGAACGGCCACATAGTGCCTGCGCTGTTGGCTGGGAATACCGTGATTTTCAAACCTTCAGAGCTCACGCCTAAAGTCGCCGAGTTGATGGTCAGCCTATGGGATAAAGCAGGTCTGCCTGCTGGCGTGCTCAACTTAGTCCAAGGTGAGGTGGATACGGGTAAAGCGCTGGCTTCACACCCACAGCTCGATGGTCTGTTCTTTACTGGTAGCTCACGCACAGGTCATTTTTTACATCAACAATATGCGGGTCATCCGGGCAAAATTTTAGCACTTGAGATGGGGGGTAATAACCCACTGATCATTAAAGGTGTGCAGGATATTAAGGCCGCAGTGCACGATATTTTGCAGTCGGCTTATATCTCATCGGGTCAACGTTGCACTTGTGCCCGCCGTTTATATGTCGAGCAAGGCGAGCAGGGCGATGCGCTGATTGCCATGTTAGTCGATGCGGTTAAACAGATTAAAGTCGGTCCTTGGAACGCGCAGCCACAACCTTTTATGGGCTCAATGATTTCTGAAACTGCCGCTAAGGGTATGGTTGCGGCGCAGGCGAATCTGTTGAACTTAGGCGGCGTGTCTTTGGTCGAGTTGACCCATCTAGAAGCGGGTACAGGCATAGTGTCTCCTGGCCTTATCGATGTGACAGCGATCGATGTCTTGCCGGACGAAGAATACTTCGGACCTCTGCTACAGCTGGTGCGTTATAGTGATTTCGATCAAGCGATCAAATTGGCTAACCAAACGCGTTACGGCTTGTCTGCGGGATTACTTGCCGATAGCCGTGAAGATTATGATTATTTCCTCGCGCGTATTCGTGCAGGGATTGTTAACTGGAACAAACAAATCACTGGCGCATCGGGCGCGGCACCTTTTGGTGGTGTTGGGGCTTCGGGTAACCACAGAGCGAGTGCTTTCTATGCCGCCGATTACTGTGCTTATCCAGTCGCTTCTGTCGAGGCTGATGCCGTGAGTTTACCCGCGACATTAAGCCCAGGTTTGAGCTTGTAAGCGGGTAGAGATTTGACTTTTATGTGGTAAAGAATATGTGGGCAAGAGGAGGAAGGACTAATGTTCTTCCTTTTTAATAACAAGCAGTAACGTTACTTGAGTTTCTACTGTGGGTATGTGTGACGCTGCAACAGTGGCATTTAGGTCGTTACATTTAGTGTTCGCGGCAAAATAACAGCAATAACCGCAGCACAATAAAAGGAGTTTTTATGCATACCGACATCAACGCGTTATTTGCCGCCCTGTGGCAAGACTATATTCAAATGACCCCTTCTGCGGCAAAAGTGCACGCGTTGTTGGGTCATGGTAAGCCGATCATCAACGACCATATTGCCCTGCGTACTTTCAATATCGCTAAGGTGAATTTGGACGTGCTAGCTAAGCATTTCACTTCGTTAGGTTATGTACCTTGCGGTGATTATAAGTTTGAACAGAAAAAACTGATCGCTAAGCATTTTGAACATCCAGATTCGACTCAGCCTAAAGTGTTTATCTCTGAGCTGTTGGTTGAAGAATTTAGCCCTGCGTTGCAAAAAACTATTCAAGGCTTAATCGCCCAAGTGGATGCTGCAGCGACAACGGCGGACAACTTTATTTACTCAGGCCGTCATTGGTCTTTAGATGCTAAAACCTATCAGGACTTATTAACTGAGAGTGAATATGCAGCTTGGGTAGCGGCTTTTGGTTATCGCGCTAACCATTTCACTGTGTCTATCAATCACCTCGATGGTTTTGAGACTTTAGAGTCAGTGAATGAAGCTCTGAAGCAAGCGGGCTTTGTGCTCAATAGTTCAGGTGGCGAGATCAAAGGTTCGCCAGAAGTCTTGTTAGAACAGTCTTCGACTATGGCTGATAAGATTGGTGTTGAATTTACTGACGCGACAGTGGAAATCCCAAGCTGTTTTTATGAGTTTGCGCTACGTTATCCTATGGCTAATGGCGAGCTCTACACAGGCTTTGTGGCGGCATCTGCCGATAAGATTTTTGAAAGCACCAATGTGAATAAAGCCTAACGTCCTCAAATTGCTTTCTGCATAAAAAAAACGCCATCAATTCGATGGCGTTTTTTATGGATATTTCAAACAAGGTATTTAATACGATTGGTATAACCTGGGGCTAGCTAAATGTCAGCTCGATCCTCAATCCACCTAAGCGAGTGCTGTGATTAAACTGCAGCTCAATCTCGTATTGCTCGGCAATTTCTTTCACTATTGATAATCCTAAACCGTGACCCATCACAGACTCATCAAGCCTTGTTCCTCTTTGTGTGAGCTTATCTAGCTCATCATCAGCAACCCCTGGACCATCATCATCAATACAAAGGCAGAGACGCTCTTGTTGACGCGATAGCTGAATGCTGACTCGGCTCTGGGCCCATTTAAAGGCGTTGTCTAGCAGGTTGCCTAAGAGCTCCATGCCATCTTCCCTGTGAATAGGCAGTCTGAGAATATTGGGATCGAGTTCGAAATCACATTCAATGGACTTGTTGCGGTGAACCTTATTTAGCGTGTTGGCTAGGCTATGTAAATCCCTAGGGATCACCAATTGCGCAGCGGGGAGCATGTCGCCAGTGATCCTCGCCGCAGCCAGTTTACGCTCGACCATCTTGTGAATCGAATCAAGTTGCTGCTGCAGGGCAATGGCAGTTTCAGGATCTTTGAGGCCAAGAGCTTCAACCTGTTGCTGCATCACGGCAAGTGGCGTTTTGAGCCCATGGCTCAAATTACCTAAGTTATTGCGGCTACGTTCAATTTGCTTGGCTGTGTACTCAAGTAGTTCATTATAGGTTTTTGCTAATGGTTGTACTTCGGGAGGAATATTATTGAGCTCCAGCGCGTTAATTTCCCCTTGTCTTAGCCGAGAAAGTGCGTGCTGTATGTGCTTAACTGGCTTAAATGATTGACGTAGGATCAAGAATATCCCCGCGATCATAGCAACTAACATCGCCAGATTGACACCAAGCTTAGTGCCATAAACCTCGCTAAACACGCGTCTACCGATACTCAAATCTTGCGCAACGGTTAAGGTAGCGCTGACATTGGCACTGCTGGAATTTAACCCTAATGATAACAACTGCATATCGTTATTTTTTGGCCCTTTAGCTTGCCAGACGCGGGTTTGATTCGGTGCTAGTGGCTCGATATCTAACTGCATATCCCACAGGGAGCGTGAGCGAATCACTTCATTTGGCAGGTTAAGCTGAAAATAACGGCCTGAATAGGCGGGCTTGTAGAAACTGGAAAGCTGGCTTTGATCTATGCTGATCTCCCCATCATGGATATGGGTTGCCAGCATGATATGTTCGAGATCTTCTTCTAAGCGATTGATAATAGAGTCGTGGAAGGCCTGACGTAGCATGGACTCAAACAGTATCAGTCCAATTACAGTACCTAACACGAGTAAGCCAGTTAACCATAAACTGAGCTTAGTGCGGATCGAGATCATTCAATAATGCCGTGGAAGATGTAACCTTGGCCGCGACGGGTTTCGATCGTGGTTTTACCCAGTTTCTTGCGTAGATGGGTGACATAAACCTCGACCACATTGCTCTCTTTTTCATCGTCAAACTGATAGAGCTTATCAGTTAGCTGCGTCTTAGATAGCAGCTTCTTAGGTGACATGAGGAAGATTTTTAACAGCCTGAATTCCATTGCTGTGAGTTCATACAGTTGCTCGGCCACTTTTACCGTTTGTTCTGCTTCATCTAAAACCACGCCACCATAACTCAATTGTTTACTTGAGGTGTTTAGACGACCATGTGCACGGTGGATTAAAGCTTGGATTCGGGCCAATAATTCCTGGGCGTGGAAAGGTTTACCTAAGTAATCGTCGGCGCCAGCATTAAAACCTTCTACTTTTTCATGCCATTGGCTGCGGGCCGTCAGCATGATGACTGGAGTGCTGATCCCTTGATTTCGCCAGCCTTCGAGCAGTTCGAGGCCGTTGCCATCGGGCAAACCTATGTCTAAGATTACGCAATCGTATTGGGTTTCTTTGATCAGATAATCGGCTTCAAGCGCTTTGTCTGTAATATCGGTTACATAGCCAGCGAGTTTGAGTTGTTTCTCCAGCTCGGTGACTAGCATTGGGTTATCTTCAACGAGTAACAGTTTCATGTTTTCGACATTCGCTCGGTAGTGCTATTGATTGATCGGCTTGACCATTTGTTGCATCAATACTGAGATTAACGATTTGGCCACGCTGAACTTTGATTTGCAAATCATAGCGCCATTTATGATCTTCTTGATAGAGATGAGCATCAATTAGTTCACCTTGGCAAAATTGGTTTACTACGGCGAGTGTACCGTTTAAGGACAATATTTGCCCAGAGTTAACTAACGCCTTGGCTTGATAATGTTCTAATTCAATAGGTTCGGCATGCAAGATTATTGGATGCACCAGCGTGAATAGGCTGAAAAAACAGATTAAAAACAGCCGTTTCATTTGAGCTCCCCAATAAAAAATGGCCTAGAATTTATTCTAGGCCACTTTAATAAGGCAGGCTTAAATCAAGCTGAAGACTAACTTAACGGGTACCGTATACCACGATTGTCTTACCATGAGCTTGGATCAAATTCTGTTCTTCTAACATCTTCAAGATACGACCCACAGTTTCCCGTGAACAGCCAACGATTTGACCTATCTCTTGACGAGTGATCTTAATCTGCATGCCATCAGGGTGTGTCATAGCATCAGGTTGTTTAGCCAGATGTAATAGAGTTTGAGCAATACGGCCTGCAACGTCTAAGAATGCAAGGTTACCCACTTTCTGGCTGGTACTTTGTAGGCGATAGGCCATTTGTGCAGACAGCTTCATCAGAATTTCAGGGTTAACTTGAATTAACTGTCTGAATTTCTTATATGAAATCTCAGCGATTTCACAAGCTTGCTTAGCACGAACCCAAGCGGTACGTTCGGCTTGTTCTTCAAACAAACCTAGTTCACCGATAAAGTCACCTTGATTCAGATAAGAAAGGATCATCTCCTTACCTTCTTCATCTTTAATCAATACCGCTACAGAACCTTTTACTATGTAATAAAGGGTATCTGAGTCTTCACCAGCATGGATAAGAGTGCTCTTTGCAGGGTACTTATGAATGTGACAGTGTGATAAAAACCATTCCAAAGTTGGATCAGGTTTTGGCTTACCAATCAGAGCCATGTTGGTGTTCCTCGATTGATTAAAACGAAAGTAAGAGTATTCTAAATAAGCATTTTACGTCAATTAAACTCACAAAAACTTGATGGAAGTCTTAGTTTAGAATAAGTGAATAAATGCAATTAACCATCTAAAATTAGAGCCTATTTTGCTACTTTAGTGATTTAAGTCAACTAAATCGATATGAAACTCGCTGGATTCACTTAACTCTGTCGAGTTAATCACATCTTACCAGTCTATTTCAGCAGTTTTATTATAGATTATGAATAAAATATGCCACTAAATTACACAATAACATGTTTCACTTTTTAAATTTGACATTCCATTTGGCTTAGCTTCCCCCATTATCCTGAGGTTTGTGCGTATTTAGGCTCGACTTATGGGGTTAATTCTGGCTAACTTTGAGGGCGGTTGTTTTTAAGAGAGGTAAGCAAGTGAAATACAGATTATGGGTTTTAGGTGCAGGTTTAAGCTTAACAATAGGGCTGAGCTCTGCGGCGCACGCATTTTCTATCCCGCAGCCAGCAGCTGAACTTGCGGCCAGTAAGTTTGTGCATATTCAGGTGACGGCAGAGCAAGGTGATGCCGATGCTCAATTTTTGCTGGGATTAATGTATCTCTCTGGACGTTTTGTGTCGCAAGAAGTGCCGACTGGATTGCACTGGATCTCACTTGCCGCCGAACAACAACATGAAAAAGCGCAGCAAACCTTAGCGGATCTGTCATTTGAAGGCCAATTGATCAAGCGTGACTTGTCAGTCGCTGAGCATTGGTATAAAGGGTTGAGTGAGCAGGGCAGTCGTTGGGCTCAATTCCGTTTAGGCTTTATTTATGCGTCTGGCGGTGACGGTGTGCAGCGCAACTGCGGTAAAGCGGTCGAGCAATTTTCCCAAGTGGGTGATGATGTTGCTTTGGGCAATGTGGCGTGGATTTTAGCAACTTGTCCCGAAGCAGAATATCGTGATGGCAATAAAGCGGTCGAGTTGTCCTTAAAATTACTCAAAGTGAATGAAAACGATCCTACAAATCTTGATAATTTAGCCGCGGCTTATGCGGAGTTAGGCGATTTTGGTGCTGCTATTTCGACGCAGCAGAAAGCGATCGAAGCGTTGAAAATGAATGCTGAAATGACTAAGACTGATGAGTTTATGCTGCGGTTACAAACCTACGAGCAAAAGCGTGCCTATCGCGAAACCTTACGTTTACTCGAATAGGGCTTTCTTCATCATCGCTCTCTAGTTAACTGCTATTTTTATTCTAGTATTGATTAATGGATTGATTCATAAGTTTAAAAATAAAGCCTGAGTGGATACTCGGGCTTTTTGTTTTTGATTTAAGGCTCACCGAGCGCCCAAGAATCTAGGATGTGATATTCGACACCCGTGCTTGTGCTTTTTGAATGGTATAAATGCAAATTATCGGGCGTTAACGTCAGCGTATTCATACCTTTGAGTTGCAATAAAGCCGACTCATCTAGTGTCCATTGTTTTGCTTTTCTAAATAAACTGATGTGCGGGCAAAAGCTGTGCTCATTCCGATGCAATTGCAGTCGGTCAGCAATTTCTTGCGTCTGTTTAGCGAATTGCGCTAACGGAGGCTCAATATCATCGCCTTTCAAGCAACATACTTGCGCATTGGGCCATACATCGAGCTGGTTAAGCCGAACGCTAAATCTTGGCTTCACTAAGCGGTCAACCGCATCAAGGAGGGCGATTTTTTGCTCGTTGTTAGCTTGACCCATAAAGCAGAGCGTTAAATGCATATTACTGACGCTAACCGCTTTCGCCTCCGGATTGAGGTGGCAAATCAGTTGCTGCTGTAAATCACTCAGCCTTGTCATTTGTGCAGCGGTAGGCGCGAAGCCGAGAAATAGCCTTTGTTGCATCGGTTTATCGTCCTTTGTGGCGTTCAACACGGATTATCTCTGGGAACACTTTGACGTTTAGCGTCTTTGAGCGTTAATCTAGCTGTTGAATTTATCAGCTAATTTGTGACTCAAGCAGACGTTTAATTCACTGTGAGCCTATACTTAATGCACGTCGATAATACCTTAAATGGATTTTTAGGTAAGGAAGAGACTTTTCATGTCAGTAGGTTTAGCTAATCCACTCCAACAGGCTTTGGTCAGTATTTTTAGTGAATCCCCGCTAGAAACCTTAGAGCAGAATGTTGACAGAGCGCTTGAGACTATTACTTTGCAACTGCATTGTGACGGGGTATTTGTATTAACCGGAAGCCAGTCACTGGATCGTTTACGCACGCGTAATTTGTATCTAAAACCCCAATTTGCCCAAGGCCAACAAACCCGAGTCTGGCCCTTGGCACGTATGCCATTTTTTCGCTCTCTTGTCCGTACTCCGCGTCTATTAAATCTGGCTGATGTGAATACCTTGCCTGCCGATGCTCAGGCTGAGCGAGCTTTATTAAGGGATTGGGACGTCAAGAGTCTATTAGTATTGCCGCCAGTCGTGTTTGGCGAAACTCGTATTGCCTTGGGGGCTGTCAATTGCTCAGAATGCTGTGAATGGAGCGAAGAGTTTATAAGTGAGTTTAATCACGCCGCTGTGATGATTGGCTCTGCGATGGAATTGACGCGTATCGCTTTGAGCATGCTTGCCAGTGAACATAAATACTGTGAAGTATTCAACCAGTTGCCCTTAGCTTGCGCCTTGTTAGATAAGCATGATCAATTGACTATGCTGAATAAAGTCGCTCTGCAAACCCTGCCAATTCAACATGGCTATGATTTATTCGACATGGTGCGTGAGGAAGAACACGCCATGCTAACTGATACCTTACATGTGGTACGAGAAGGTGTGCTCGGTCAAGCTTGGTGTGAATTACCTTTAAAATCAATTCATCAATTAACTTGGTTGAAACTGAGTTTTAGCCAGATTAGCGGCGATAAAGATACTTTAGTCATGATTGCCGAAGATGTCAGTGAAAAGTACCGCTTAGCCGATGAGCTGTCGTTCCATGCCAATTATGATGCGCTCACAGGATTGCCCAATCGGTTACATTTCGAAGCCCTATTAGAAAACCTACTACATGCCCACGATGATATGCCTATTTGCGTGGCGTTTCTCGATTTAGACCAATTCCAAGTCATTAACAATATCAGTGGCCATCAGGCTGGGGATAAGCTGCTTTGCCAAGTCGCATTACGTTTGAAACAGCTCGTACGTAAAGGCGATATTGTTGCCCGTTTAGGGGGCGATGAGTTTGGTATCCTGATGCATTACTGCAATGTGGACTCTGCGAAACAGATTGCTAAGCGGATTTGTACCCAGTTAGCAAATCATGAGTTTATTTGGGAAAGTCGTAGTCACAATGTCAGTGTCAGTATGGGGATTGCTAGGCTAGATAAAAAATCCGCCGATATTTATACCGTCATGAGTCAAGCTGACGCTGCTTGTCGATTGGCGAAGGATCAAGGCCGAAATGGCTGGCATTTATACAGTGCGAGCGATCCTAAAATGAACCGTCTCTACACCGAGATGATGGCCTCTGTAGATATCGTCGGCGCACTCGCATTAAACCAATTCGAGCTTTATTTTCAAAGCATAGTGCCGTTAAACCGCGAGGAAACTGGCTTACATTTAGAGATCCTACTGCGTATGGTGCAGACTAACGGCACTATAGTGTCTCCAGCTATCTTCTTACCTGCCGCCGAGCGATACAACTTGGCTTCTAAGGTTGATCTTTGGGTGATCGATAATTTGCTCAAGTGGGGTGGTAGTCATTTAGATATTTGGCAGCAATTGGATCTAGTGTCTGTGAATCTGTCGGCAACTTCTTTGGGCGATCATGAGTTTATGAATTGGCTAGAAATGCGTTTGATGGCCGAACCTGAGCTGGTGGATAAGCTTTGCATCGAGATCACTGAAACCGCGGCTGTGAGTCAGCTTGATCAAGCGACAAAGTTACTCGAGATACTTCGTCCACTCAATTGTAAATTAGCCCTCGATGATTTTGGTGCAGGCTTTTCTAGCTTTGCTTACCTTAAGCGCCTCAATGTGGATTTTGTAAAGGTTGATGGCCAATTTGTCGTCAATATTTGCGAAGACTCTGCGGATCAGGCGATCGTAAAATCCATCTGCCAACTTGGTCAAGATATGGGGTTTGATGTGGTTGCTGAATTTGTCGAATCCCAAGAAATAGGGTGGAAATTGCAAGCCTTAGGCGTCGACTATGCTCAAGGTTACGCCATCAATAAACCGATACGCTTAGCTGAACTACAGTCAGGGCTCAGTCAACCTTGGCTCGAAAAGCGTGAGATTTTTGCTCCCTATCCACAGCTGTAATCTTGGGCATGGCAGCCTTGAGCTGTTACTTATGTCAGCACTGACTTGATAATGTTTGCTGCGAAATGGTACTCAAAGCCGATTGTTAGTACACTGACGCCCTGTCTTGGCCGCTGATGTCTTTTTCTTGAACTCTCTACCTATTCATAGCTTATTAGCACCGCTGCGCGCGGCTTTTTCTCGTCACGCTCAAGTGATCCTCGAGGCACCGACAGGTGCGGGTAAATCAACGGCGTTACCTTTGGCTATGTTGGATTGGCCAGAAATCAGCGGACGCATTTTAATGCTCGAACCGCGGCGTGTCGCGGCGCGTAGTGTGGCGCACTATATTGCCAGCTGTCGCCAGCAAAAGGTGGGGCAAGAAGTCGGCTATCGCGTCCGCGGTGAAGCTAAAATCAGCGCCAATACCCGTTTAGAAATTGTCACCGAAGGCATACTGACGCGAATGATCCAACAAGATCCCGAGTTAACTGGGATTGGAATGATCATCTTCGATGAAATTCATGAACGTCACCTCACCACAGATTTAGGTCTTGCCCTAGCGCTCGAAGTGCAAGCTTCACTGCGGGACGATTTAAAGATATTAGCTATGTCAGCGACTCTATCTGGTCTTGCCTTCGCTGAACTCATGCCAGAAGCGGTGACCTTGCACAGCGAAGGCCGGAGTTTTCCTGTCGACATCGAATATCGCCCTGTGCCAACTCAGCAGCATTGGATCGATCACCTCGGCCGCTGCGTGCTCGAACTGGTCTCGGCCAGCAGCAGTGCCGGTGTTGATAAAACTGCTGCCAATAATGCCGTGCTCGTGTTTTTACCCGGTAAAGGGGAGATCTTACGATTACAGCAGTTTTTGCGTGAGCGCTTAGCGGACGATGCCTTTTTGATTTGCCCTCTTTATGGTGAACTTTCAGGTGCCGAGCAAGATAGCGCGATCGCTGCAACTATAGATGGCAGGCGCAAAATTGTGCTAGCCACTAACGTGGCGGAATCGAGTTTAACTATTGAAGAAATAGGGTTTGTCATCGACAGTGGCTATAAACGACAAGCGAGTTTTAACCCTAAAACCGGTGTCACCCGCTTAGGCTTGAAACGTATAAGCCAAGCCTCCGCAACTCAGCGTAGTGGTCGCGCCGGGCGTTTATCAGCGGGTGTGTGCGTTCGCCTGTGGAGCCAAGAAGAACATGGCCGCATGCTCAGGGCCGATGAACCCGAGATCAGCCAAGCGGATCTGGTGGCTATGGCCCACGATTGTGCTTACTGGGGCGCAAAATCCTTTAGCGACTTGATGTTGTTAACGCCGCCACCTAGTGTGCATGAGGCGCTGGCGTGGAAACTGTTACAAGATTTAGGCATGGTCGATACTCAAAATAAACTCACTCCCCATGGTAAAGCGGCCTACGAGCTAGGGTGTCACCCAAGGCTTGCTCATATGTTATTGGGCGCAAAAAGTTTGGGCGCAAACAATGGGGGAGTCAATAATGCTAACGAACAAGCAACGCAATTGGGCAGTTTGGCCTGCTTGTTGTCGGGGGTTTTAGAGGCGCGCGGTTTGCCTAAAAAGGGCGCCGATATCATGAATTACCTGCACTTTGCCTGTCATGGACAAGCTGGGCAACAGGCAAAACAGTGGCAGAAAAAGCTAGGATTAGCGGCGGATTTGTCTAAGATAGCGACCCATGCACACCACAGCGATGTGGGGTTGTTATTAGCACTTGCGTATCCGGATCGTATTGCTAAAGCTCGCGGTGTTGAGGGCTACCAATTAGCCAATGGTACTGGCGTCGTGCTCGCAGCCGATGATGCATTGGCGCAAACGCCGTGGATGGTGGTGGCGGATTTTCAAGAAACTGAAGGCAGAAACGCTGGGCGGATTTACTTAGCGAGTCAGCTTCAGCCAAGCTTGTTCGACCGCGAGCTAAAAGGTTTACTGGATATTCATGAGATCTGTGGCTGGGATGAAGCTAAAGGTCGAGTAATTGCGCAGCGCCAATACAAGGTCGGACAAATTTTAGTAAAAACCGAGACGATTGCTAAGCCTGAACGTAAGCAGATTGTCGCGGCCTTACTGGGCTATATTCGCCAGCAAGGATTACAAATCCTCAATTGGAACGCTAACTTAGAACAGTTTCAACACAGGCTCAAATTGGCAACTGAGTTCGACGTGGGCAGTGACTGGCCCAAGGTTGATGATGAAGCATTATTAGCGAGCCTAGAAACTTGGCTGGCGCCTTACCTCGAAAATGTGAATAATCTGCAGCAATTAGTTAAGCTCGATTGCTTTGGTTTTGTGGCAAACTGTTTGAGCTGGCAGCAGAAACAGCGTCTTGACGAGTTATTGCCAACTTCCTGGCCGTTAGTCACCGGTACCTCTGCGCCAATAGTATACGACGAGTCTGGGCGTGCGCTGCTGCGTGTGCGTCTGCAAGAAACCTTTGGCATGGCGCAGAGTCCTATGTTGGCGCAGGGCAAACTAAAGGTGACGATGGAATTACTCTCTCCAGCCCAGCGTCCATTAGCCTTGACGGCAGATTTAGCCAGCTTTTGGCAGGGACCTTATGTGGAAGTGAAAAAGGAAATGCGCGGTCGATATCCAAAACATCTGTGGCCAGACGATCCTGTGAATACACTGCCGACAAAATTTACCAAGAAGAAAACCTTGGGTTTAGCTCAGCCCTAGCACCATGCCGCTGGTTTTATAACATTTTGTTATGAAACACTTTGATTCGCACCACGTTAGCTTTGTGCCTATGGCTGATGTCTTTAAATGCATGAATGATGAAGTAGATATGACAACTAAGACGACAAAAAAATCACCCGCTTCCCGTCGGGCTAATCATGGCCGCGGTTTATTTCGACGAATTTGGTCTATCAGTTGGAAATTAGGCTTGGCTGGATTAGCTGTAGTGACTTTTTACAGCATTTATCTTGATCAAATTATTGCGCAAAAATTTGAAGGCCAAAAATGGCATTTGCCAGCACAGGTGTTTAGTCGTTCTATGGCGCTGTACCCTGGTGCGGCAGTCAGCCATCCGCAAATGATGGCTGAGCTTAAGTTGCTCGGCTATCGCAAAGTCGCTAACCCGCACCAAGTGGGAGAGTTTTCGGCTTCGAGCACTCGTATTGAATTGTGGCGTCGACCGTTTTTGCATCCAGAAGGCGATCAAGTCGAACAAAGAGTCATGATCAGCTTCGACAGCAATGGCATCAGTTCGGTCACTCGAGTCTCAGACAAGCGTCAACTCGCCATATTCCACCTTGAGCCAGTATTGCTCGACCGCATTATTACTGGCGACGGTGAAGACAGGCTGTTTGTGCCGACCGAAGAAATGCCAAAGTCGATCGTGCAGGCGTTACTGCTGGTGGAAGACCGTAGTTTTTATGAACACCATGGTGTGAATCCATTCGCGATTGCGCGCGCGGCTTTTGTGAACATCAGCGCCGGTCGCACTGTGCAAGGTGGCTCGACGTTAACTCAGCAGTTAGCGAAAAACTTTTTCCTTTCGAGTGAGCGTTCCTTGCTGCGTAAGGTGCGCGAAGCCTTAATGGCGGTCATTATTGATTTTCGTTACAGCAAAGACGAAATCCTCGAAGCGTATCTTAACGAAGTGTATATGGGGCAGGATAAATCCCGCGCCGTCCATGGTATGGGGTTGGCCTCACGTTTCTATTTCGGCCGTCCTATCAGTGAGTTGACTATTTCCCAGCAGGCATTCTTAGTGGCTGCGATTAAGGGACCGTCTTACTACAATCCATGGAAATATCCGGATCGTATTCAAGAACGCCGTGATCTAGTATTGCGTTTACTCATGGATGCGGGGGATTTAACCACGGCTGAGTACAAGGTGGCGGTAGAGTCCCCCTTAGGGATCCGTAATCTCAATAAACCAGCACACCAGAAATTGCCGTCCTTCTTCGCTCTGGTAAAACAGGAAGTGAACGAGCGTTATGGCGATGCGCTATTGAAGCAATCTGGGGTGAAAATCTATACCACGCTCGATCCTATGGCCCAAGAAGCCGCCGAAATTGCGGTGACTCAAACCCTCAAAAGCTTAGATAAGAGCAATAAATCATTGCAGATTGGTATGGTCGTGACCGACAAATACACGGGCGGTATTGCGGCTATGGTCGGCGATAAAACCCCAGGATTTGATGGCTTTAACCGCGCGGTTGAAATTCGTCGTCCTATTGGCTCGTTAATTAAGCCTTTTGTGTATGCTACGGCTCTGGCACCTAATAGCCAATTTACCTTAGCGACACCTCTTAAAGATCAACCTATTACCTTGAAAAGTGAGCAAGGTAAGACATGGTCACCACAAAACTTTGATAAGAAGTTCAGTGGTCAGGTGCCTTTGTTAACGGCATTGAAAAAGTCGATGAACGTACCGACGGTAAATCTTGGAATTGCTGTGGGTGTGGATGCGGTCGCCACAACATTGGCTAAATCGGGTTGGCAGGAGCCGTTAAACGAGTATCCCTCCATGTTACTCGGCGCCGTCAATGGCTCGCCATTAATGGTAGCGCAAGTGTACCAAACCTTAGCTGATAGCGGTGTTTACCGTAAGTTAACCACAGTGACCGCTGTGCTAGATTCTGATAAGAACCCATTGCCAGTGACGCGATTGCCTAAAGAGCAAGCTATAGCTCCTGAGACAGATTTCTTAATTCAATTTGCTATGCAGCAAGTGGTGAATACGGGAACGGCGACACGTTTAGGTAATGCCTTCCCTGGTGTTGGACTTGCGGGTAAGACTGGCACCAGTAACGACAGCCGCGACTCTTGGTTTGCGGGCTTTGATGAGCGTAATGTCGCCGCCATTTGGGTTGGTCGTGACGATAACGGTAAAACCAGCTTGTATGGTAGTAGTGGCGCCATGGCCGTGTATCTTGCCTTCTTAAAGGAACGTCCACCTATTAGTCTGCGCTCAATCCCTGTGAACGGCGTAGTGAAGGGCTTTTTTGACCGAGATACAGGTGTGGCTAAGGAATCCACTTGCAGCAATGTTGATGCGCTTCCGGCATTAGCTGCGACCTATCGTCCTGTGAATAACTGCGGCGACCCTTTGCAGTGGTGGCAGAAAATTTTCTAGGTTAATAGGGTCGATAATGGGCCAATAACGCACTTATGCGTTGGATCTAAAACCTTTTAGTCAGTAGAACCTGTGCCGATGGAAGTGGTGTGATCGAGGACAAACTCGGGGCGCCAATCTTCCCTTTGCACGGGACGTTAATCCAAAGTGAGAAATGACATGTTTAAAACCGCTGCCGCTGTGCATATTTTAGTTAAACACAAAGAACAGGCTGAGGATATTGTTAAGCAGCTGAATAATGGTGCTAATTTTGCTGTGCTCGCTAAGCGTTTTTCCTCTTGCCCCTCGGCCAAAAAAGGTGGCGATTTAGGCGAGTTCAAAAAAGGCCAAATGGTGCCACAGTTCGATAAGGTTGCATTTTCAGGTGAATTACTGGTGCCACATATAGTGAAAACCAAGTTTGGCTGGCATGTGGTTAAAGTGCTGTATCGCACTTAATACCCCAGTAATAAGCGCATCTTCACCGAACGTTATTTTCGACTAATCAAATAGATTGGAAGATTAGGGAGCGATCAGCATGAAATTTAGTTTTAACACCGAAGATGCGAGTCAAGTTTGCGTAGGGGCTTTTGCCCTTGCGGTCCCCGTTGCATTTTCTGAGGAAGCGTGGCATCTCGGTGAGACTTTACCTTTATTGAATATCGGTATGCTTTTTAGTTTATCGCTGCTCTTTCTTGGGGTATTCACCTATCACAGCGTGTTCCAACAGAATATTGCTTCCCGCGTTCCTGTGTTTATTTTTCGTATCGTGGTGGCGTATTTGCTCACAGCCCTCGTGGTTTTCCTCGTGCTGCTTTGCCTCGATAAAGTGCCATTTTTTGAGGATCCACTAACCTCTATAAAACGGATCATAGTGATCACTATGCCAGCCTCTATGGGCGCTATTGTTGTGGATAGTTTTGATAAGGAATGACACTTTTTCGCTAAATCTCATGACTTTTGTCACTGGTTGATTGCGTTTGTCTTGCGCATACTTATTTCCATGTTCTGACTTTGACATTGATTAAGCGTCATAAGCAGATCTAAATGTTGAGCTTGATAACGATAACGCCAATAGATAAAGGAAATGACTATGAACACTGGTGCCCTCGCTTTACTTATCCCAATACTCGCAATTGTTGGTGGATATGTGGTCGCTATAATGAAAATCCGCAACAAACAAGGTGTGTCGACGCGTGAGCAAGTGGCCGAAAACCAAGCTTTTCAGACCGAGTTAGCTATCCTTCGTCAGCGTATCGAAGTGCTAGAGCAGTTAGCCACTGACGATGGTTTTCAGTTAAAGCGTGAATTTAAAAAGGTCTAACGATTTATTCCTTGGCTTATCGGTGGCTAGGCAATACTTACGTTTTAGATGTTATTTGTTCTGACAAGGTATTGCTCGCCAAACGATAAATGATGTTGAGTTATTTTAAATGAGTCACGAGTGATGAAAACGGCCTTATTTAGCTAACATTTCTGCGGCATTATCGGCTGTTATATGTCGCGTCATCACGCCATAAAGGCTCTATCTTGCATAAAATTCCGCCTAATATCTGCAGAATGAACCTGAAACGTCAACAGATCCTGATACCCCTGTCATTTGTTTGGCTTTACAAATGTGGGCAGGGTGTTACTTTGTACGCCTTACGTGGGTCAAGTCATCGGGTGAGTTAAATACCTAATTTAAGGTAAACTCGTGATAATTTTGTTATCCATCCCTGTATTGAGTTATTACAAATAGAGTTTATATGTTTCTAGCGCCTTATTTTTCTAAGCAAAATCAAGCTATTTCCGTTTCAGCACAACAAGCCAGTGACTTCGCGAAGAAAATTGCGCAGGACTTTAATCCTATCCACGATGTGGGGGCAAAACGCTTTTGCGTACCGGGAGATTTACTGTTTGCCCTAGTATTGACTCAATATGGTTTGAGCCAGAGCATGAAGTTTAGCTTTGCGGGTATGGTGGGGGATAGCGTCGAACTGCAATTCCCTGAACAAGTGAGCGAGAGTTTTTCGATTCGCGATAGTCGTGAAAAAACCTATCTTAATGTCAGCCGTCATGGCGATGTGAGTTGCTGCGATGCGCAGACCGAATCCTTTATTCGTCAATATGTTGCTTTCTCTGGGCATAATTTTATCGATATCCTGATCCCTTTGATGAAACAACATCAAGTGATGATCAACCCAGAACGGCCTTTAGTGATTTACGAAAGTATGTCGTTTGACTTAACCACCCTCGATTTTGTGCAAGTGACCTTATCACTCGTTGGCCAAGATTTAAAAATCGATGGTAAACGTGGCGATGTGACATTGCACTTTGAATTACACAGTGGCGACACTTTAGTTGGCACAGGTATCAAAACCTTAGTGATGAGTGGATTACGTGCTTACGATGAGGTTCTTGTACAGCAAATGCGCGCCACCTATGAAGGTCGTAAAACTGATTATTGATTGACGTAAAAGCAATAGGTTGGCGTTTTGTCTTTTAGATAAAGCGCCATGCAATCCTTGATAGCGCGATTAAATGCTAGCAATTAATTGTTATTGACTGATAGCTGCGACACGATTGCTGAGACGTTTTCCGCGCCGCTACGTATTTCTCCCATCACCAATGTTACCTCCGCTAACTGTTGTTTTCCTTCCAGTGCAATACCTTCAACTTCGTTCATCATGCTAGTTGCACTTGTGGTGAGTTGTGTATTTTTAGTGACGACGGCGGCAATCTCACTGGTTGATTTACTGGTTCTGGAAGCAAGCTGCCTTACTTCATCGGCGACAACGGCAAAACCTCGGCCTTGTTCCCCCGCTCGTGCGGCCTCAATTGCGGCATTTAATGCTAGTAAATTAGTTTGATCGGCAATCGAACTAATGGTTGCGACTATCGCTTGAATACTTTGAGATTGTTCATTGAGTTGAGTTATCGCCAAGGTCGCTTTATGGGTTTGCTCGGCAATAGCATTAGAGGTATTTACGGTCGCATTGAGTAAATGTACGCCTTGTTCTGCTTGCTCGACGGTACGTTGTGACGTGGTCAGTGCAATATTGGCGGCTTCACGTACAGCGTGGCTTTGCTCGATCCGTTTGCTGATATCGCTCGCAAATTTAATCACTTTAACCACTTTACCTTGCTCATCCATAATAGGATTGTATGCTGCTTCTAACCAAATCGAATCGCCATAAGCATTTTTACGTTCAAAGAGACCGCTGCTATATCGACCTTGCTTTAGATCGTCCCAAAAGTGTGGATTTTGTCGATAAAACTCATCAAAACAGAAAATACGATGGTGTTTACCAATAATCTGCTCTTTGCTAAAGCCCATTGTCTTTAAGAAGTTAGTATTGGCTTTTAAAATCGTGCCATCGGTAGTGAATTCAATAATGGCTTGCGAGCGATTCAAGGCATTAAAAATGGCCGCTTGGTCGTCAAGTTGGTGCTTATCTTGGGTGATATCAGCGGCTGTTTTCATTATTTTAACGACTTTACCTGCCTGTTTTATGGGGAAGTAAGTCGCTCTAAGCCAGATCTCTTGGCCATTTTTATTCACTCGTGCAAAATTGCCTTCCTGTGGATGACCTGCTTTTAGATTGCTCCAAAATTGCTGGTAGGTAGCAGAATTACCATAAGCCGCCGAGCAAAACAGCTTGTGATGTTGGCCTACGACTTCATTAAGTGAATAACCTACCGTTTTTAAAAACAACGCATTAGCATCGAGAATTATTCCATCAGGCGTAAATTCTACTGTGGCAATACTGTGTTTAATCGAGTCGATGATCGACTCCGCCTCTTGGCGTTTACTTTCGCTCACTTCTAGGCTTTTACGTAATGAAGAGTTGAACACTGAGATACTCCTGATGAGTCTAACTGACTCAAAAACTGCAGTTCTTTATTGAAAGCTCGATATTTCGAGCTAGATATACTGATAAATATAGCTGTGATTTTAATATGTGGTTTATTTCTATGAAACGCGTGATCGGGATCTATATACCTAGATTGAGTAAAAAAGATCACAATTCCTCGGTTTATTCGCGAATAGGCATAGCTAGAAAACATTAATGAGGCAATTCGGCTTAATCAGATTGAATTAACGCTAAAGAAAAAGCTGCCAAAGGGCAGCTTCTTAAGTGTCATCTTTGCTCGGCGATTAGCTTAGTTTTTCAATCTTAGCTGGTAGCCCTTGTCTGGCCGAAGCGCCACTTGCCCAATCCACCAGCGGGTAGCGGCCGTGGCGACTCGGATCAAACAGATTCAAGTCGTTCATATTGATGCCGACTCGGATCAGCGGATTGGCGGCGATTTTAAGGTTGTCGATCACTACGTCCCGCGCGCCGAGTTCCTTATGGCCATAACCGTGTTCGATAGCGATGCAGTCAGGGTGCACTCCGGCAACACATTCCACTAAGGCAATCACGCTGCCGTTGGGCGTGCTGATCTTGACCGTGTCACCAGTGCTGATCCCAAGGCGAGCGGCGGTCTTCTCGTTCAGCCGCACCGGATTATTAGGGTGCACTTGGCGCAAACGATCCGAGCCAATACTCATAGAGCTCATGGTGTGGGATTTGTAGCTGCTGATCAGCAACGGCCACTGTGACTTATCAAACGCCTTATCGAGCGGCGTGCCATCGGCCAAGGCGGGTTGATATAAGCGCGGACAGCCACTCATAAATTCCCCTGTGAGACTGTTACGGCGACTGCCCACTTCGGGATTCCACAGCATCATAGGTTTTGGCCAGACCTTGGTTGGATTCCCCACTTCATCCCGTGCACCGCTCATATTTTCAAAGCGGCCGCCGCGGGCAAATAAGTAGCTGACTTTTTTGACTTCATCTGGCTTGAGTCTGGCGTTGAGCTCACTTTGAATACGACTCACACCGCTAAGATACATGTCCTCAGCGTTAATATCGGCGACGGCTTTACCCAAATAGGCTACATTGGCGGCGCCATAGAGTGAGTAATCCGCTGCGCGCGTTAACGGATGTAAGCTGCCATCTGCTGCCTTAACGGCATTTTCGCCAAAGCCAGGTAGTTGCAGTTTTATCGCCACTTGGCTCAAGAAAGACTCCATGCACACCACATCACCACTGGCCATCTTTGTGACCCTTGGTTCGACAATCGGCCAGCGACCTGTCGTTTCCTTCGTCAGAGTCCCATGCCAAGAAGGGCTCCAACCCCATGACTCGTAAGTTAATGTGTCGGGCACGATATAATCCGATAGCGCCGATGTTTCGTTAATAAAGCTGTCGATACTGATAAACAGTGGCAGCACTTTGGGATCTTTCAGTTGTTCACCAATGGCTTCACCTAGGCCCGCTTGACCATAAATCGGATTGCCCATGTGGTTAATCCATGCTTTGAGTCGATAGGGATAACCGTGTACCGCCGCCGTTAAATGTTCGCCAAGCAAGGGTGATGAAATCGGAAACCAAGGCTCCTTTGCAGGATAAGGCGATTCGCCCGCTTCGACTTTACGGCGATACTCTGAGGTTTTCTCGTAGGGGAATTTAGAGCGCGATAGGAATACGCCCTTAGGCTCGACCATGCCGTCAAACTCCTGCAGATTATACCTTGGGCCTTTACCAAAGGCGGGAAAGGAACCACCGGAAGCTAATGCGCCACCTTTTAAATTGATATTACCTATCATGGCGTTGAGCATCATGATCGCCCAAGCGCTATAAAAACCATTGGCGCTCATTGTGCCGCCGTGGGAGATCACCGCAGCCTTAGTGCCATGGCTGGTAAATTTATCCGCGAGGGCGATAATTTGCGCCTCGCTGATATCGCACTCCTTGGCATAGCGTGCCATTTCGAAACTGTGCGCCGCTTCACTCAACAGTTGGAAGCTGGATTTAACCACAATCACTCCCTTAGGTGTGTCGACGCTTTGGTCAACGTCGAGCTTGGCTTTCAGGCTTTGACTCGCCAACACTATCTCGCCACTCGCGGCATCGACAACCAACTGCGAGTCTTGCTCGCCATAGGCTTTGCCGTCGAAAGGTAAGCCAAGATCGCTGGCAAAGAGATATTGGCCATATCTTGGATGGGTAGGTTCGCTGACGATCAAGAAGCCCGCGTTACTAAAACCACGGTAACCTGATGCTTTTGCGGCATCGACATTGGGTGCACTCAAAAAATCGGCGGCGTAGCGCTGGTTATCAATAATCCAGCGCAACATTCCCATGGCGAGGGCCGAGTCGGTGGCGGGGCGGATCGGCAGCCAAGTATTGTTACCCGCGCAAGGTTGATTCGAGGTATTGGGTAGCATGGGTGACACCACCACATAACTGAAATTGCTGTTATTCACCCGCGCGTTAGCCAATTGTCTTGCTTGGCGTTTAAAGGGATTGCCCGATTGTTGCGGCGAGGTACCGATAAAGAGTAAAAATTCGCTATGATCCCAATCGGGTTTCAAGTGGGCGTATTTTTTCAAATCATCCAATAAAGCGCCTGCTCCGGCGCGGTAGGTAAAGCCACAGTAAGCGCCGTGGTTGGCAAAGTTTCGGGTGCCAAAGCTGTTGAAGGTAAAGCGTTTGATAATGGCATCGCGGCCTTCATCGGAGGCGTTTGAGACCAGTAACTGGTTGGCCTTAGGGCCATATTCTGGATTATTGGTATCGAGTGGCGTGGCGATATCACGAATCGCTCTTAGCCCTTCGACTTGGCCCTCACCAAATAAATCACCGCCTTCGACGACTTCATTCAGCAATTGCTCAAAGCTAATGCTCTGCCATTGGCCGCTGCCGCGCTTACCCACGCGTTTAAGGCATTGGGTGACGCGATGTGGGCTATCTAATTGTTCTAGCATGGCATTACCGCGGGCGCAGGCGGTGGAACGTCCTTGCAGCCCCTGTTCTTGAAAGGCGCTAAGCCCAACAAAGGCGGTTTTGATCGGTGTATCGAAATCGATATGTTCCCGCGATGACAACGGATGATAAGGATTACCGCTGATACGGATGATCTTATCGGTTTTTTGATCGATACGAGCGCGCACGCCGCATTTGGTCCAGCAACCTAAGCACATAGTATTGGCGATGCGTTGATCGTCATTGCTGATCAGCTGACCTGACTGTAAATCGACTTTGTATTCAGGTGTTAAGGAATTGCCGTGCAGCGGATCTTGGGTTGGTTTTCCTGAGGTACCATTGACGACACCTTTGCCTATTTGCGCTAATGTATGGCTATAACCCGCAGCAAATAATCCCACACCACCCGTGACAGCGGCCCCTTTGATAAAACGACGTTTACTCTTATCCATGATGGACTCCTTAATTCTGTAAACTAATTGGGTACTCAGCGAGCAAGTTTTGCCGCAGGCGTGTGGCGAATAAGTTCGGAGACCAGCGCCATTAATGCTAACCAGAGGCCGAAAGTCCCAGCTATGCCTAATAGCCCTTCAGGTCCCCAAGGCAGTTGATAGAGGTAAGTCCCCGCGCCGTATTTAGGATCGGTTTGCGCTTGAATTAGCACTATCCAGCGAAATCCCCACGCAAGGTGAATGGCCGTGAGGCTGACGATTAGCATTGCCATATTGGGTAAGTGACGAATGGCGAGCATCAGTGCCAGCACGGCGAGTGTGACCAGTACCCAAATTGCAGCAAGTTGCCAGCTTGGGCTGGTTTCAAGCAATAATGCGGCTTCGGGGGCCGAGCCCTTATCGAATAACGCCCAGCCGATAAGGCATAGGGCGAATAGACCAAAACTCGCTCTTACCCAGAGTAATAGGCTGTCTTGGGTGCGCTGTTGGTAGCCCTTTAATAGTCGATTCAGTATCACCAAAGTGCCGCAGGCGGCGAGCAGGGCGCTCATTGCCATCAAAGGTGGCAGCCAATAGGTATGCCATAGTGGCCGCGCCTCAATGGCCATGGTTTCCATGCCAGTGTAGAGGGCGATACTGCAGGCACTCAGGGCCGTGATCAGTGCGATCGGCTTGATGAATTTGTCACTGTTCCAATCACCGAATCTCAATAATTGGCCTATTTTATTCACCCAATCTGAGTCTTGATTCGTGGTGTGCTTAGGCAGATATTGACGCAGTAGCAGCCAAGCAAACACTGCGCTGGTGCCCGAGAATACGGGCAGTAAAAAGGCGCCATACCACATCCAAGAATCAGGGCGAACTTGCGCATAAAAATGCCAAGCCCGCAGCGGTTGGTGTAAATCGGCGAGTAAGGCGATAGGGGCGACTATGCCTGCGGTTAACATTAAACAGGCGCAGAGCTTCAGCAATCTGTCATCGGGTTTGGGTTGGCTAAACAAATGTATTGTCGCTACCCATACGCTGGCGTAGGCGAGCCCCATCATAAAAAAGTATTGTACTGCCCAAGGTAGCCAAGTAATGGCGATATCAGGGGTAAAGATTTCTTTAATGACCATGGTGGATCCCCTCGCCAGTATCGGTAAGTAAGGTTCTAACGGGGGCTTGGCCGCTAATCTTGTCCTGAAAAGCGCTGCTCATGCCGATGTAGAACACCCGTGGCGCAGTGTTGGCCGTCGGTTTGAGCACCTTGATGTCGGTTTTGTTGGCGGCAAGCAGTTGGCTTATCTGGCTGTTGGGATTATTCAGATCGCCAATCACACGGGCTTCTCCTACGCAGGTTTCGACACAGGCAGGCAGTAATCCTGCATCTAACCTGTGGGCGCAGAAGGTACATTTGTCGGCGGTATTAGTATCGTGGTTGATAAAGCGCGCATCATAGGGGCAGGCTTGCACGCAATAGCCACAACCAACACACCATTCATTGTTGACGACCACTATGCCGTCCTTGCGCTGGAAGGTCGCGCCCGTAGGACAAACGGGGATGCAGGGCGGGTTTTCGCAGTGATTACAAAGTCTTGGCAGCATTAAAAACGCAGGCGGAGTGGTATTTTCCTGCTGCGAGACTTCATACTGCTGCACTGTGGTGCGAAATTGCCCGAGGGGCGGTTGATTCTCGATAGTGCAAGCGACGGTACAGGCTTGGCAGCCCACACAGCGGCGCAAGTCAATTACCATACCGTAACGTTTACCCACTTGCCCTTCGCTGGCACTGTGCATTTGAGGGCTGCGCTTATCATCCTGTGCATACACTTGCACGACAGGGATGAGTGCGGCGCCAACACTGACGCTGGCCATTTTGCCGAGAAACTGACGTTTACTCTTGTCCATACAGATTTCCTTCACTACTTGCAGATGGCGAATAAACTGGCTCATAGACCTAGAGTTAAGGTTTATGGCGAGGTTTACAGGCATTCTGTAAAAGGGGAGGCGGCATAACTATAGTGGTTTTCCACATATCGGGTGTGGACTTGATCTAGCGCAACAAATATCCGTTAGAATAGCCTTCAAAATGCTAGGGTTTTATTTTTTGTTACTTGAGTTTGGCCTTTTCTTAGCTTGAGTTGGACTTGATTTTAGTGTGAGTGACTGGGGATAAAGGATTGCACTTCATGTTATTGAGGATGATGAAAACTGTGTTTCGCTTCGCTGTATCGCTCAAGTGGCCGTTATCGATTCTAAGCACTCCACATTCCGTGGCAATATCGAGGAAAAGGCCAAGGAACGCAGTGTTATTCCTATGCTTGCAGGCTTCGGTTAAGGTGTTTGCTGCGGAGCCACTGAATCAAAGTGCGCATTTGGGATTAACTGACCCTGAGGTTGTTGCTCAAGTTGCTATCGAAGAGCCCAGTTATCAAGTGGTCGATGTTGGCGTGTTAGCCATCCGCGGTTATAAGGCAACCATCAACCGCTGGCAACCTTTGATGGGGTGGCTCGAAACCCAAATTCCCAACAGTTACTTTAGGTTACACCCTCTTACCCTCGATGAGTTAGCCAAGGGTGTTGAAACCCAAGGGCTCGATTTTGTGATCACTAACCCAGGGCAATCCGTGTTGTTGGCGCGGCAATATTCCCTTACTTGGTTGGCGACCCTGCGCAGTCCGTTAAATAATGGCGCGGCAATGCAAGTGGGCTCGGCGCTGGTGGTGCGCGCCGATTCACCCTATCACACCTTAAGTGATCTTAAGGGACGTCGACTCGGGATCGTATCGAAAAATGCCTTTGGTGGTTACTTGACCTTAGTGTACGAAGCGCAGCTAAAGGGCATAGATTTGCCTCGCTTTGTGGGTGAGATTATTCCGCTGGGGTTCCCGCTAGATAACTTGATTTATCAGTTAGATGATCAAAAAAGTGGTGATGATGCGGCGAAAGATAATCGACTGGATGCGGCTGTGGTGCCTGTGTGTCAGCTTGAGCAGATGCAGACGGAAGGTCTTATTAACATCGGCCATTATCGAGTGCTCGATAATCAAGCGCCTGCGGGATTTAATTGCCAAGTCTCGACTCACCTTTATCCCAACTGGTCTATGGCAAAGACCAATCGCGCCTCCCAGTCTCTGGCTAAAAGTGTGACTCAAGCTTTGCTGGCGCTGCCTGAAGATCATCTCGCCGCTAAGTCTGCTGATTCTGCGGGCTGGACCACGGCCGTGAGTCAGCTTGCGATCGATCAACTGCTTAAAGATCTCGATATGCATCCTTTGCAGGCACCATGGTGGCAAAGGGCGTGGCAGTGGATCAAGTTACATCAACAATGGGCTTGGCTTGTTTTGGGGATTTTGGTTTTACTCAATGTGTATCATTTTTGGCTTGAATACCGCTTTAGCCGCCGCGGCCGTGAGTTGATTAACACTCAGCGCCAGCTCAATGAAAACCGTGCGTTACTGGAACATGCCCAACGTATTGCTATCGCGGGTGAGCTTGGCGCGAGTCTCTCCCATGAACTCAATCAACCTTTGGCGGCGATTGGCCATTATTGTCATGGCGCCGAAGTGCGATTACAGCGGGGGACGAGCCCTGAGGAGTTGCAATCTGTATTGGCGCTGATCCAGCAGGAAGTCACGCGCGCCGACAATATTATCAGTCGCTTACGTAATTTACTGAAGAAGCGACCTGTGTCGAAACAACCTTTGTATCTGCATGAGTTGGTCAATGATACTGTGCCACTGCTCGCCTATGAGTTTGAACAACATCAGATAAACCTTGCCGTCAATGTAAATGGTGAACCCTATTTACAGTCCCTCGATGAAGTTGGCATGCAGCAGTTGTTGCTTAACTTGCTGAAAAACGCCTTTGACGCCTGCGTTCAGCGGTTAGAGCTTGAATCCAGTGGCACCGAACAGAGCATCACGCAAAAGCCATACACACCCACGATCGATATCGATCTTCGCTATCAAGAATGCACGCTCTTGCTGACAGTCACAGATAATGGCACAGGGTTAACCGAAGAGACCAGTCTGCTGATGCAAGCATTTTATTCCACTAAATCAGAGGGGTTAGGTTTAGGCTTAGTGATTTGCCGTGATATTGCCGAGAGCCATGGTGGGACGTTTAGCCTAGAAAGCGCTATGGGTGGCGGTTGCCAAGCGCAGGTGGCTATACCGCATAAACCTGAACCCAATGGAGCCAATAATGAGTCTTGCCTTACCTGTGTATTTAATCGATGACGATGACTCAGTGCGTCGTTCTTTGCGTTTTATGCTTGAAAGTTATGGCCTTAAGATCACCGACTTTGATAGCGCCGAAGCCTTTTTTACCGCCGTAGACTTAACACTACCGGGTTGTGCGCTGGTCGATGTGCGAATGCCGGGTTTGAGTGGCCCACAGTTGCACCTTGAATTAGTGGCAAAAAATAGTCCGCTAGCGGTGATTTATCTCACTGGCCATGGCGATGTGCCAATGGCGGTAGATGCGCTTAAATTAGGTGCGGTGGATTTTTTCCAAAAGCCCGCCGATGGCGCTAAGTTAGCCGAAGCGGTTGTCAAAGCGTTGGAACATACCAAGGCGCATCATCAAGACAATCAGTATCTTGAGACTTATCAAGCGCTCACGCCAAGGGAGCGGGAAATACTCAACCTGATTGCCCAAGGACTGAAGAACCAAGAGATCGCCGATAGTCTCTGTATTGCCATGCGCACGGTTGAGATCCACCGTGCCAATTTGATGAAAGGCATGCAAGTGGGATCGCTGGCGGAAATGATGCTGATCTACAGCCGGATCGCCGAACGCCTGCGTCTCGAATAAATCCGCTGGAATTTACCTTTTATCGCGCTAATTGCCGCTTTGTTAGCCGCCTATTTTGGCTAAGTTGTCGTATCATTGGCCGTTTGATTTGAGCCTAGCTATAGGGTTATGTTTTTGCTGAGTAATGGGCTGAGATGTGAGCCAAGGCATTAGTGCATCGCCGCTTAATTGCCAATACACTGTGATTGCCTTATTTTAGGGGCACTATTTTTAGGCCACGATTTTTAACATCACTTTTTTAAAGTGTTTATTTACAGTGACGATTTTAACGTCAGTGGCCCTCTTGGATTGTTTTCTCTTATTTGTGTAGAAGCTTCTGCAGCTTAGATAAGACTCTCCTTTTTGCATAAGGAATGAAATGGCAAGCTTGATTCGTATTGTGCTGATTGATACGCACCTTCCGGGCGTGGTGGAACTCGCCCTCAATGGTCATACCAACATTTGTGGTACTAACGCCTCGGGTAAAACGACATTACAACGTCTAGTCCCTGTTTTTTATGGCGAATACCCAAGCCGAGTGGTGCCTTCGACCCGCGACAGTTTCGAGCGTTGGTATTTGCCACACGATTCAAGCTACATCATTTACGAATATCAAAAGGCCGATGGCTTACTGTATCAAGCCGTGTTGGCCTCGGCGGGCGATGGTAAGGGCGTTAACTATCGCTTTATTGCCAAAGGTTTTGAGCTAAGCGATTATATTAAATCGCAAAATGGCGACACTATTCTGTGCCACACCATGGCGGAATTAGGCCGTGATTTAAAACGTGCCGGCATCGCCACCACTAATTTGCTTAATACCCGTGAATATCGCGCCATTATTCAAAACGATCGCACCCTATTAAGCACGGGCAGCAACCGCAGTGAACTACGCGGTTATGCACGCCAATTTGCCCTGTGTGAGGGCGAGCATTCGCTGCGCCACATAGAAAAACTCGCCAAAGCGGTGCACTCCAAAGAAGGCAAGATGGAGACGGTCAAATCCATGATCGCCGCCATTTTAGAGGAGGACGGGGTTAATCCGCCCAGCTCACGCTTAAACCCGCAGCGCGTTGAGGCGTGGATCCGTGAGAGCCAACTTATCCAAGGCTTTGAAGTTATTCGTCCTGAGTTTGAAAAACTCGAACAAGAATTTAACCAACTACTTAGCGCCGAACTGCGTTTATCGAGTTTATCCCGTGGTTATCGCAACGATGAAACCTTAGAAGCCGATCGTCAAGATATTCAGCAAACCTTATCTAAAGAACTGAATTTAAAGCTAAGATTGCTCGATGATGAATGGAAAGAGCTGCGCGATGAGCTCAATCTCGATTTATCGGCAGCTAAGGGCGATGTGGCAAAGTGCGAGTATGAGCTCGATGCCATTGAAGATCAGCATGCTGCCTTTTTAGATGCGAACATAGAGCAAGCCAAGGCCGATCTTGAGATGCTGCCGAACTGGCGCACCGATGTTGAAAACCTAAGTGAACGCCATAAGCTGCAAACCGAGAAGCACCAAGACATTGAGGCGGCCTACAATGCTCGTCGCAGTAAGATTGGCGAGCAGTTAAACCGCGAGCTTGAAGGTTTGCATGCCGACCAAGACAAGCAGCGTGAAGCCCGCGATAAACAACGTGAAGTGGCGCGCACCGATATTGACGCCCTAGAGCTGCAATGGCGCAACCAAATGGATGCGGGCAAGGCTAGCTTTAGCGAGCAGGAATACCAATTCAAACTCACTGCCGCCGAGCTTAAATTGCGTGTCGATGGTGTGACTTACACCGAAGAAGAAAAGCTAAGTCTAGCGATTTTCGACGAACGTATTCACCGCGCCGACGAAGAACAAGAAAGCTGCAATGCCAAGGTTGAACGCTTAAGTAGCGATGAACGCAAGCTAAGAGCCAAACGTGACCAAGCCAACGAAGCCTTGCGTATCGCCACCTTAAGGGTGAACGAGCGTCAAACTGCGCTGGATGAACTGCACCATATGCTGTTCCCGCAATCCCACACCCTATTGGAGTTTCTGCGTAAAGAATCCCAAGGCTGGGAGCAAAGTTTAGGTAAAGTGATCGCGCCTGAACTACTGCATCGCACTGATTTACATCCAAGCTTAGTGACTGAATCGAGCGAAGCTTTCTTTGGTGTGCATTTAGATCTTAAAGCGATCGATGTGCCTGAATATGCCGCCTCCGAACAAGAGCTGCGTATTCGGTTAAGTAAAGCCGAAGAAGCCCACACTAGTGCCCAAGAAATGCAGGCCGAGGCCGAATCTCAGCTGGTGGCCATTAATGGCGAGTTAGATAATCTCAGCCGTGAACTGACCTTTGCCCGCACAGCGTACAAAAATAGCCGTGACGATCTGCGTCGCCTATTTGATGAAAAGCGCAGCGAGCAAGAGAAAATCAACAAAGCATTGAGCGAGCGCAAAGCCCATGCGGGACAAAGACTGACTCAACTCGATGGTGAGCTAAAACAACTTAAACATCAGCACGAACTCTGGCTCGAAGATCAAAAAGAGCAAGCGCTCGAAGCGCGCATGGAAAAGAATGCCTATTGGCAGGAAGTCATCGGCGCGCTCGACAACCAACTCGGCCAAATTAAAGCGACTATTGAAGGACGCCGCGAAAGCGCCAAAATCGAGCAGAAAGCCTGCGAGACTTGGTACAAAAACGAGCTTAAATCCCGCGGTGTGGATGAGGATAATATCCTCAAACTCAAGCAACAAATTCGTGAGTTAGAAACCAAAATCAGCCGCGCCGAGCAGCGTCGTAGCGACGTACTGCGCTTTGACGATTGGTATCAACACACTTGGCTTGCGCGCAAACCTAAACTGCAAACTCAGCTTAGCGATGTGAAGCGCGCGGTATCGGAAATCGATCAACAGCTTAAGGCGAAAACTCAGGATGTTAAGGCCTGTCGTCAACAACTTGAAACCGAGCGTAAAGCGTCCGATGCGGCGCAGGTTGAAGCTTCTGAAAACTTAACGAAGTTACGCGCCGTAATGCGCAAATTGGCCGAGCTTAAGTTACCTGCCAATAACGAAGAAGCCCAAGGCAGCCTAGGCGAGCGTCTGCGCCAAGGTGAAGATTTGCTGCTAAAACGCGATTACCTGATGGGGTCAGTGAAGCAATATGTGGAGCATTTTGACTCAGTGATCGCCAGCAAGTCAGGTTCGGGCCTTGCCGAAACCTGGGAGCGTGCCCGCGAAGAATCGAGCTTTATCAACGATAAAGGTATTCGTCTGCTGGATTACCGTAAGTTAGTGCCACAGCTTGAGCAATTGCTGAACGTGATCGTGCCGCAATCGATTACTGCGCTGCGTGAGCAAGGACGGATTTTCGGCGTCGATTTAACCGCCTTCTACGATGTGTTAGCCGATATCGACCGCCGCATTGCCTCCCAAAGTGCGCGCATTACCCGCGAAGTGGGCGAAGAGTTATTCCTCGATGGCGTGTCTGAATCGGCTGTACGTATTCGTTCGCGCATCAGTGAGTTAGAGTTCTGGCCTGAGCTTGAGCAGTTCGTCAAAGCCTTTAAGCATTGGAAAGCCGATGGCTTTAATGGTTTACCCGATGAGGATTACACCAACAGCATGCGCCGCGCCTTAGACATTATCGGCCGCGCCGCGTTAACGGGGGGCATCTCTAAGTTGCTGGAAATCGAGCTGCGCCTTAAAGAAGGTAACAGCGACTTAATCATCCGCACCGATAGACAACTTAACGAATCCTCAAGCCACGGTATGGCGTATCTGATTTTGTGTAAGTTCCTGTTGGCATTCACGCGCTTGCTGCGTGGACGCGCCGATGTGACCATTCACTGGCCAATTGATGAGTTGGGCACTTTGCACCATACCAACGTGAAGAAGATTTTTGACGCCTGCGAAAATAACAATATTTGTGTGCTGGGCGCCTTCCCGAACCCTGAGTCTGAGGTGCTGAACTTGTTCGCCAACCGTTACATTATCAACAAACAAACTAAGAAGTTGCAGGTGGTAAAACCTAAGGTCAACCCAATTGCAGACATGTTGAATAAGCGTTTGTCGAAGGAGGCCATCTAATGAGTGATGCAACCCAAACCGTATTAGTTGGCACTGGCGCTTTGATTGAGCTGTTACTCAAGGGCGAGTTTATTTGCCGCACCACTAATGAAGAAGGCTGGCGCGCCCTTAAAAATAGCAGCACCCGCGAGCGGGTCGAAGCTTATCTCAATCAAATCAACCGTACTGTGGCGTCTGCCGCCGAAGGTGATGTGTTCTTCTGCGGTTATTTGCAGCTCGGCGATAGCGAACGTAAAGTGATTTCATCGCAGTTTAAAGATATCTGTCAGGCATTGATCCCGCTGGTGGAATGGTTGGTATTAGTGCAAGAAGCCAGTGGCCAAGATGCGCCGCTGAGCGAAGGTGCGCCCGTGCGTTTAACCGAGCTGCAAAGCCGTATCGAAGACACGCCTGCGTTCCGTGAGCAGTTAGCCAAACTCAGCCAATATCGTCTATTTGGCTCGACTAGTACCAACAGCGATGCGCAAATCAAATTAGTCTTCAAACGCTTAGTCGAACTCGGCTATTTAGTGCGCCCCAATGCGGAGAAGCAAATCTATATCGCCACGGGCAAGCTGGATTATTTGTATGAAGTCATTCGGTTTATCGACGAAACTGAAGGTTTAAGCCTAGAAGCGCAGGCGGAAACAGCGACCCAGCGGGACTTAATCTAATGTTGGCACTGTTAAACCTAGGTAAAAGCTGTGACCAAGGAGGCCATGATGAGCAGTAACTTACATCAGGCGGGTGTGAAACTGCTCAAGCAGTTAGGTCGCCATGCTGACATCATTATGGACACCTATTTGGCGGGCTCTCTTAATGAGGATGCGCACGATCCAAGCGTGGTCGAAAAGCTTAAACAGGCGGGGATTTTATGGCGGCCAGAGCCAGATCAGGAGCTGCGGCTTAAGCGTTCTGTGCGAGCCTTGCTCGAAGAAGGCTTAAGTGACGAGCGCAATCGCCAAATCGACTCTAATGTCGGCTCCGCCTTAGCGACCATTAAAACCTTGGCCGACCATTACAAAGAGGCGCGTCATAGCTCAGATTACAGCGCGGCCGAGGCCTATTTATCAGATTTAAGCGAGCATGTTTATAGTTTCGCCGACAGTCTGCGTTATTCAATCCGGGTGCTCTGGGGCCGCATTAATAACGAGTTCGGTTACGTTGGTACGATCAACGCTAAGATCCGCGAAAACGAATTAGCTCAAAGCCAAGTGTCTGAATTGCTTAATGGCTTAGAGATGTTCCAGTTTAGTGAGCTAGGCGAAATTGCTGGCGATATCCGTGAACTGCGCAAGCTCTTAGTGACGACTTTGCAGGAAACTATGAGCGACTGCGCCCAGGAACTGAGCGTAGTGCAGGGGCGTTTACTCGAACTCTTAGGCCGCTTCAGACAAATCCGTGGCCGTACCCGTTTACTCAAGGGCTGGTTGCTCTACACTGATTTGCATCCGGATTATCGGCCTGCAGACCATGTGTCCCACAAGGAAATCCCGAGTCTATTCAATCGCGCTGAAATCTTGCTCGCGCCTGCTGCGGTAGATGTGCATAACGCCAGCCAAGAACTGGAGTTGATGGGCATAGTCGCGCACATTAAAGCTATCAGCCGTCATCCCGTGATTGCGGCGGTTCGTGAGCATGATGTGTCCGTTTCTATCACCCAAAGTGAAGACTTTGATGTGCCGGATAATCCGCTCAAACAAGCGGTGGATGAGTATTTCGTCGATGTGATTGAGTCTGGCCTGCGCCAATCGGCGCTGGAATATCTGGCGGATAAAGCACTGCCTTGGGACGCTGAAAGCTGGATTTATCAAGTGATTGGTGGCTACGAAGGTCTGCCCGATGAGCACAAAGCGTATTTTGAGCTTGAGCCATTGGGCGAACCGCATCCCATCTATAGCGGCAACTTTATCATTCGCGATGTTGAGTTATGGCTCGCCTAGGCCAACAACAATTACAACTGTTGGAGAACGCTTTTATTAAGCGTTCTCCCAAGGTTAAGCTCACGGCTAACTGGCGCGCTATTTACCGCGAGTTAGAAGTGGGTGAGTTAGACGGATCCGAAAAGTATCTGTGTTTTGCGCCCAAAGATTTTGAACTGCTAAGGCAAAGCGTGTTGGCGTTAATGGGGCTTGATTTAAGGCAGCTTGATTTTAATGTCGATCGCATGGCGATGTCCGCCAAAAGTCACGATGAAAAGCTCGCTAAGATCCGCCCCGAAGCCGAATACGTTTTGATGAAGTATCTAGGTTTCGAATCTTCACCAACTGGGATTTCAACTCGCACATCACTGCGAATTCCTTTGGATGAAGCACAAAAGCATTGCCATGAACTCAATGTCGCAGCCATCCTAGTGGTTGAAAATTTGGATGTATTTGATGTTATCTATCAAGCGCGTTTACCACAGGATTTAACTCATGTGATGGTTATCTACCGAGGTAGCGGTCATCATTCCCCGATTGGCGTGCGGCATTTTTTGCAAGCGATGGCAAATAAATTACCGATCATTGCCTTTACCGACTTAGATCCCGCAGGGTTACAAATCGCCCATACTTTAATGGGCGTGACCCATTGCCTTGTGCCACAACTTGCGCTGACAGCACCTGCTGAGTTATTGGCAATAGCACAAATTAATTCTACTGATGATTTCGACAAGCAAGCGAAACAGGTTAAGTATTTACAAAATACCGAGTTAAAGCATTGGCAAAAATTAGCCGTTTGGCTAAATCAACACCAGATTAGTATCAAACAGCAACACCTGCTGGCTCACGGACTTGAACTAGTGTTAGTGCCATATATTTAGCTGTCATCCCTTTCATCTCTCTGCTTTACTGTAATCAACTGGTTTTAAATCCTGTTATAAATTTAAATTCAGTTATTAAGTCTGAGTTTTATCTGGCTATTGTTTCTTATATGTTTAATTTGATGTTATTTGGTGTTTATTTTGTTTATTTATACTGGTTTAAATATATTTTGTTAGTGCTCAAATATTGTGCTTATAAATTTTTTATGCTTTAAAATCAGTTTGTTACTATTTTTCTGTGATGGTGTTAACTTAATTCAAGATGAAAAAATGAAATTTATTCATTGAATTAACGGCTAGCATGTTTCACTATCCCCGCCTGAGCCAAAAATGGATTGGCAATTGTGCTCATCATGGAAGATGAATAACAAATAAATGACCTTTCTGGGGAAATCACAAGCATGATGAAATCACTTTCGACGCGGATCTTTATTGGTCTGTTTGCCGGCCTTATTTTCGGCACAATAGTGCAATACTTCTTAAACGATATCGGTTTTTTCTCGGGCAATTTAGTGGAGCTTGCCGGTGGCGTTGGCACTATGTTCGTCAATATGATCATGATGTTGGTTGTGCCACTCGTGTTTGTGAGCATCGTTTGTGGTGTCTGTGAGCTGCAAGATCTTAAAAGTTTTGGCCGCTTGGGCGGTAAGACCTTCGGTTTTTATATCATCAATACCTTTGTCGCAATTGCGACCGCATTATTAGTGGCACTGCTACTCGAACCCGGTAAAGGTGTAGATATGAGCAGCACGGATGGTGTAGCCATTACCGCTACTGAATTGCCAAGCCTGATGGCATTAGTTGTCGACATAGTCCCACGTAATCCTGTGACGGCTTTTATGTCGGGCAATATGCTACAAGTGATCTTTATGGCCTTGTTGCTTGGCGGTGTGATTAAGTCCCTTGGGGAGCATGTTGCGGGTGCTGTCCAAGGTTTTCAAACCGCCAATAAAATCATGATGAAACTGATTTCTGTGGTGATGAGTCTTGCGCCCTATGGTGTATTTGCCTTGATGTTTAAACTCGGCGCGACCTTAGATGCAGGTGTGTTTATGAGTGTGGTTGAGTATATGGTGCTGATCCTCGCGCTGCTGCTACTGTGGATTTTTGTGGTTTATCCTATGGCAGTGGGGATATTTACCCCAATCTCAGCCAAAACCTTCCGCGAGAAGACCCAAGAGCAAGTGCTGTTTTCACTCTCGACTGCAAGTTCAAATGCGACTATTCCCGTGACCATGCGTACTTTAACGGACAAGTTAGGCGTGAACCGTGCTGTTGCTGGTTTTGGCGTACCGCTGGGTGCGACCATGAACATGGGCGGTGTGGCGATTTATATCACTATTGCGATTTTCTTTGTCGCCAACGCCTTTGGCATGCCCATTACCACTGAGCAATTGCCTTCGCTGTTATTTAGTGTTTTCCTATTATCTGTCGGTGCGGGTGGTGTTCCCGGTGGCGGCATGGTGATGATAGGTGTGTTAATCCATCAAATGGGTTTACCGATAGAAGCCTTTGCCATAGTGGCGGCCTTAGATCGGATTATTGATATGGTGCTGACATCCTGTAACGTGGTTGGTGATACTGCGGTGTTGACCATAGTGGATCAAACCGAGAAAGTGCATCAGCTTGAGTCAGCGAAGAGTTAATGTGCCATTAAGTCGTATTTTATAAAAACAAAAGCCACTGAAAACAGTGGCTTTTTTTATATTCACTATGCTGGTATTGATGCGTTGATAGGTTGGCATCAACTATGTTAGCCCATTACTTAGTGCGAGTAATTTTATCCAGATAGCCCATGGCAAACGCTGATAATACAAAGGTGATGTGTATTAACAGATACCACATGATTTTGTCGTTATCGATATTTTTCACATCCATAAAGATTTTCAGTAGGTGAATCGACGAAATCGCCACAATCGACGCCGCCACTTTGTTTTTCAGTGAGCCTGAATCTAATTTACCCAGCCAACTTAGCTTCTCACTGTCTTCGCCTACATCCAGCTGCGAGACAAAATTCTCGTAGCCAGAAAACATCACCATCACAATCAGGCCGCCCACGAGGGTGATATCAATCAAGGACAGGGTCACCAGCACTAAATCCACTTCCGTCATCTCAAAAATGATCGGCAGAATATGGAAGATCTCTTGGAAGAATTTAATGCCTAAGCCTAATAAAACAAAGCTGAGTCCCAAATAAATTGGCGCCATAATCCAGCGCGATGCATACATTAATTTTTCAAATATTTGTTCCATAATCCATTAAACCCTTTATCTAAAATGCGGTAAAAAATCGAGTCACTAATGACTAAAACAGTAACATAATGCACTTTATGCGCGCTATTACCCAATCACAAGGGCGTGAGTTATATGCTGTTATTGTGTTTTTTTTGTAACCTCTGTAGTTATTTAACCCTATTTGGGTGTTAGTGGCGCCACATCGTTTAATTTGCACTGCCTTTGATATGTCTGATCGTCGCTTTTTTCAACCTAATACCAAGCAAATTCAGCCATGGATAATCATTTTTCTCGGTATTTAGGGCTTTGATGAAGGAGGTGACATTTGTCATCCTAGATTGCTGACAACTCACACTGCCGTGATGGACATTTTACGCAGATACTTAAGTCATCTAAACAAGGAGGCTTAATCATGCAACATAAATCACTGGACCAACAATTAATCGAATACCGTCAACAACGTGCTTTAGCTATGCCCTTATCCGGCATGATTGTGTGGAGCTTATTGTTTGTATTGAGCTTTGTATTATCTCCTTCGCAGTTGGTGATGGCGGTCTTTATCGGTACTGGTTCTATTATCTACCTTGCCATGGGTATTTCGCGGCTGACAGGCGAGAATATCTCGTTTAAGAAAAGCGCTGAGCGTAATTGGTTTGAGACTGTGTTTCTCGCTGCGATGGGGATGAGTTTTTTAACCTTTAGCATCAGTATTCCCTTTTTTATGGAAAATTATCTGGCTTTGCCTTTCGCCCTTGCGGTGCAGACAGGGTTAATGTGGTTGGTTTATGGCGTGATAGCGGCGCAAAAGGTGGCGATTGTGCATGCGATTGTGCGCACTGTGGCTTGCGCGGCTGCCTTTATGTTGTGGCCTGAGTTGAGTTTTCAGCTTCAACCTTTGATTGTGGTGATATGTTATGGGTTTTCGATTCCACTCATGGAACGTCGTTGGAAGATTCAGCAAAATCTGTGTGTTGCCAGTTAGTGGTTTAGTTTAATTTTTGCGGCCTTACGGCCGAGGTAAGTCAAAGTCGTGGGTCTTCAACCCACACCCGACCAAGAGGGGATCAACAGCAATTCCCTCTTGGATCTCCCTTGCCGCCCCTAGCGAAGTTACATGCATTGGTTACTAGCCTTGGTCTTATGGATAAATTGCTATCGCTTCCGAAGGCAACGTCCCTGTACCTACGAAAGCTAGCCGGTCATCCCTGACCGGACTCACGCAATTTATTCCAACGCCCCGCGGCAACTTCGCAGGGGAGGGTGAACTTCTGTAGCCTCGATGTTAACTGTTAATCCCCAGAGACTCGTGCCTGTCCCATCTTTCACGACCATGCCTCGCTCACGCAACGAACGCAAATGCCCTGCGGCAACTCCGAGGGGAGGTGAAGTTCTGTGATCTCGGTGTTGGCCGTTAATCCCAAAAGAGTTATGCATGGCCCATCTTTGTACTGTTTTATGCAGTAATCCAGCAACTTCTTGAACCAGTAGCCCCCTCTTTTCGTTGTATTAAACCTTTATCGCGCAACTTAGAAAATTGGTATGTAACCTTTTCAGAGCTTTCTAGTCCGATTAAATCACGAGCCTGCCTATTGTTGATTTCACCATTTTTCTCTATAAACTTCATAATTAATATTTCAGGTTCTTCATTGGAGCTATGTCTCAAAATTATTTTGACATAATTACCATCCTCGGTTATTTCTGGGGCTCGAAGCCCCATAGAACGCATACGCTGAAAAGCAGTGTTAATTCCTTCGCCAAGATCTTTGTTGGGTGAGTTTTTATATTTAGATAATATTCTGACTATCTTGGAATTTCTAGAGAATCTATTGTCAAGTATATTTTCAGGTGTTACGAAGCCGGCGAAACGACCTGGGCTTTTAAACTCAACTCTATTATTAAATATGCTAATCAATACATTGTCTGATATTGAATAATCTCTATGGATTACTGTATTTACTAAAATTTCCCATATTGTCTCTTTGGGGTATTTTGTTTCCACTAATCCTTCTATTTTCCATACTTTGTTCTTAGAGAGATATTCTTCTATTTTTGAGTATGCCATCTTTATTTGTTGATATAGTGGTGCTTCTATCGCAATATTATCTTCGGTTAAAGCATCTCGATCTATGTCCTCTCCATCGGTATCATAACGAACTATTCTGATTGCACATTGTTTCGGTAAAGTAGCAGACGGATTTTCTGAAAATAAAAGAATAGAAGCAACACTTGGAGTCCAATCTGAATTAATCAACCGTTCTTTTAAAAGGAAATTGACTGGATCTGGTGCGCTAATCGGTAACTCAGATAAAAATTTATTTAGTTCTTCACTAGAGTCTAGCTCATCAACTAATGCCGAATCAACAAGCGAGTCTTCTTCGGAAACTATTCCCTTTGCATGAGTTAACTCCAAAATTTTAATAGGCGCTGTAACTGGGAGGGACTGTGCTCCTTGTCTAATAAAAATTTTCTTAGCCGCTGTTTCATGTACTTGTAATCCTTTATTAATTTTCACTCTAAGTACATAATCTCGAGATGCATTAGCTCGCGTTAAAAAATCAAATCTAAAATCAACTGATGGAATTAGCTCACTTAAGGCTTGTATCACTGAGTTATATTCTTCAGTTTTCCCCCTACCTTGCCATCTTTTTTCAGGATTAGATTCATCTTTATCATCTGCAATTCCGATTAATATTTCACCTCCGTCAGCATTAGCAAATGCAACTGCTATTTTCTGAGTTTTATCCCCTTTTAAACCATAAGCTTTACGATCAAAAAAATGGTCCTCATCTTTTGTGCAATAATAAAGCCACTCTTTTTCTTGTAATTCTACAATTTTCATTATTATCCCTTATAGTTCAACCATCATGAAAGATGGGACAGGTATGAGTTTTTGTTTATTCTATTTTTCATGGTTCTAACCTTTATTTTTAAAATGTAACTTAGAACAAATTTTCGCCAAGTTTTAAATCACTTGTGAGCTATGACTACAATCTTGGCAGGTGAGGGTATAGCTCTGGCTGCGTTTTTGTATTTTGATATTTTTGCTTTGGCACTGTGGGCAGGCTTGTTTCATTGGCGTGTTTTTAGTGCATTGGTTGCATTTGATGTAGTAACCAAACTTACCGTACATTGGGGTGTAGTTTGTTGATTCTCCGCAATGTTTACAGCTAAGAATGCTGTGTGTAGTAGATTGCGTTATTGCTTGGGTTTGAGCTTCAACTGCTTTGTTAACTTCAAAGTGTGCGATAGGCTCTCTGACTTGTTGTGTCTGCGGGAGCGTTATTTCATTGGTTGATTTATGTGGTTCTATATGTCGATCGATTAAGAAATTGGTAATGGAATTGAGTTCTTGTTGATTAAAGTCGGGGCGGGTGTCGCTTACATTTATAATGCGCATGAACTTACTTTTAAGATTCATGATTTTTTCAAGTTTATCGACTAAAAACTCTGTTTTAACTAACAACTCAGAAATGGTCGTTGGCATAGTATCTCTGTTGATTACCGCATCACTTGAGACCGCGCACACATGGTTCCAGCAACGCATACCAAAACTTTGTTGTCTTATACCAAGTAATTTTCCTAGAATTTCACTTCTATGCTGTTTTAGCATTTCTTTAAGCAGTGCTTGTTGTAGTTCAACTTGCTTGATAGGAGATGGCATACCAAACCATTTACTTCCGTGACTACGCGTCCATTCACCCTGTTGGTTCACATCCACATGGCCTTTTATGCTTTTAGATTCAATTAAAACAAAGCCATAGGGGTAAATGATTAAATGATCAACTTGCGCGGTTTCGTCATTAAAGGTGAATCGAAAATCATTGATGACCAACACTTCTGGATGATCTTTGAAGGCGCGGCGTAAATAGAAGGCAACATCCTGTTCTTGTTTTTGACCCGCAATCGTTTGTGGTGTTTGGGAATTTTGAAGTGTTTTAGTTTTTAGAATCATTTATCAACAGCATCCATTCATAACTTGATAATAATCAGCCTCATAATACCCACTTTGCCATTGAAAGATAAAGACAAAAATCGCTAAACGTTAACGTAGCTCAAAGATGGGAAAGTACAAATCTTTGGGGAGTTACAGCCAACACAGAAGTTACAGAAGTTCACCTTCCCCTGCGAAGTTGCTGAAGGGCGTTGAAGAAAATCGCGTGACCCAGACAGGACGTCTGCGTAGCTTTCGGGGGGAAGGGACGCCCCATCGGAAGCGTTAGCGATTTTCGAATAAGCACGAAGCCAGTATTCAATGCATGTAACTTCGCTAGGGGCGTCTTGGAGAATCCAAGGAGGATAGGACGAGCAGTCCTCCTTGGTCGGGTGTGGGTTGAAGAACCACGACTTTGATTCACCTCGGCCGTTAGGCCGTAATTATTAATCGCGATTCACAGCGATAACTTTGTTCGCGAGACACCAAACAAATCATCACAATTGATTGAGGGTGAAGCCCCATGACGTTAAACTTCTCGGCCGTAAGGCCGCAATTACTCCGGCGGTAAAGCCGTATAAAACCCAAATGTCGCATTCTGCGACAAAAAAGCCACTGTGGTCAGTGGCTTTTATCCTAAAAATCAGAATCTAAGCGATTCTGCTTAGTCCAGACTTGGTTCTTCGCTGTAATCAATACCGTGGTAGCTCAGGCAAGCGTCGACTTCGTTGCTGCTGCCTAGGATGACGGCAACACGTTGGTGAATTTGTGTTGGTTGAATATCCAAAATGGTTTCATAACCGGTAGAAGCCTTACCGCCAGCTTGTTCGACTAAGAAAGCCATTGGATTGGCTTCGTACATCAAGCGCAGTTTGTACGGTTTTTTAGGATCTTTATTGTCGGTTGGGTAGGTGAAAATACCGCCACGTGATAGCACGCGGTGTACATCGCCGACCATGGCCGCAATCCAGCGCATGTTGAATGATTTTTCGCGTGGGCCAATTTTACCGAGCAGTAAATCGGCAATATAGGTTTGCATTGGCGCTTCCCAAAAACGCTGGTTCGACATATTAATGGCAAATTCGGCGGTGTCTGCGCTAATGCTCATGGCGGCGTTAGTCAGTAAAAACTCATTGGTTTCTGGGTGCAAAGTAAACAGTTGCACGCCTTGGCCTGTGGTTAATGCCAGCATGGTCGATGGACCATAAAGTACATAACCTGCGGCTAATTGCGCACGGCCAGATTGTAAAAAGCTGGTTTCAGTCAACTCGCCAGCAGAGGCGGGCAGGATAGAGAAAATCGTGCCGACTAACGAGTTGATATCAATATTAGATGAGCCATCAAGTGGATCGAAACACACCAGATATTGGCCATTTTGGCTGACTTCAACCACATGATCTTCTTCTTCCGACGCTAAACCGCGCACTGTACCATCAGCTTTTAAAGCATCTTTGAGCATGTCGTTGGTGATGATATCCAGTTTTTTCTGGGTTTCACCTTGGACGTTTTCTTGCTCAGTCGCGCCTAACACGCCCGCAAGTGCACCGTGGCGAACGGCATGGCTAATGGCTTTTGAGGTGTCGGCTAAGGTTAAAATTAGGTGGGAGAGGGAGTCGTTCACTGCCTGTGAGGTCAGGTGCTGGGCCAGAGTCTGCATGTTATGTCCTTTAGAGGTTCAACAATGAGGTCAATTTCGTTATTTGCCGCGAATGATAACTCAGTTAGTCGACAATTTCAGCGATGTTGCTGATGCTTTTAGCGAATATTAAGGCTTTTTGGGATTATTTGGATTGAGCTTGGCGCAAGGGCCTAATTTGTATCGGCATATTGCATGCTATTTCTATTTAGGGTTTGCCTCTGGCACAATGTCGGCTTGTTTTTAATCGCTGACATCTTAGGCGATTATGTTTCCAAGGAATAATAATGATTAAAAATAGGTTAACTTGGTTCCCTGCGTGCTCACTTAAGGTGCGCGCCGTTCCCCTACTGATAGCGAGCCAAATGGCCATGATTTCGACAGCTATGTTTTCAATTACCCCAGCTTATGCAATGGAAGGCGGCAAACTGCCACTGACGATTGAGCGAATGAACGCCTCGCCCGCCTTAGCAGGCACCAGTCCTCGAGGTTTGAAATTGTCACCCGATGGTCAGCGTGTCACTTATCTTGCGGGCCGTAAAGACAATCAAAACTTTTATGATCTCTGGCAGATGGATGTAAAGACGGGAAAATCTAGCCTATTGCTCAATGCCGATAAGTTGGCAAGCAATGAATTATCCGATGAAGAAAAGGCCCGCCGCGAACGCCAACGTATTTATGGTGAAGGCATTATGGAGTACTTCTGGGCCGATGATAGCCAAGCGCTATTAATTCCGGCTGCTGGTAATCTGTATTACTTTTCATTAGTGGATAACAGTGTCAGCCAACTTCCCATTGGCGAAGGGTTTGCCACAGATGCGCGCCTATCGCCCAAGGGACATTTTGTGTCTTTCGTGCGGGATCAAAATCTGTATGTGTTAGAGCTGGCGACCAAAAAACTCCAAGCTATGACGAGCGATGGCGGCGGGGCGATTAAAAATGCCATGGCCGAGTTTGTCGCTCAGGAGGAAATGGATCGCATGACAGGTTATTGGTGGGCGCCCGATGAATCGGCCATCGCCTTTACCCGTATTGATGAGTCCGGTGTCGAGCAAGTAACCCGTAACGAAATCTATGCTGATGGTATTAAACTTACTGAGCAGCGCTATCCCTATGCCGGCAAAAACAACGTCGATATCGCCCTCGGTGTGGTCACGCTAAAAGATAAGGCCATCAATTGGGTGAAGCTGCGCGAAGAGAACAGCAAAGACAAGAGCAAAGATATTTACCTGCCGCGGGTCGATTGGTTGCCCGATAGCAAACATTTATCATTCCAGTGGCAGAGCCGCGATCAACATCAGTTAGATTTGAAACTGGTGGCGTTAGACTCGCTGACTAAGCCAAAAACCTTAGTGAAAGAACGCAGTAACGCTTGGGTGAACCTCAATAACGATCTGCACTTTTTAAAACAGCAATCGGCTTTTATTTGGGCATCTGAGCGTGACGGCTTTAATCATCTGTATCTTTTTGACTTAAAAGGCAAACTTAAAACCCAATTGACTCAGGGCGAGTGGGCTGTCGATGCGTTGGAATACATAGATGAAACCGCTGGTTGGGTATATTTCACTGGCCGCAAAGATACGCCAATCGAGAAACAACTTTATCGCGTGCCTTTAGCGGGTGGCAAGGTTGAGCGGGTAAGCAAGCAAGCGGGCATGCACGATCCTGTGTTTGCCGACAATCAAAGTGTGTATCTGGATTATTTCAATAGCTTATCTCAGCCACCGCAGATCAGTTTACACGGTGACAAGGGCCAGCAACTGGCTTGGGTTGAGCAAAATGAAGTCAAGCAAGGCCATCCTTTATATGACTATGCGGGTCTGTGGCAAATCCCTGAATTTGGTGAACTGAAAGCCGAAGATGGCCAAGTGTTACAAACCCGTTTATTCAAACCTGTTCCCTTCGATGCGAGCAAGAAATACCCTGTCGTAGTGCGGGTTTACGGTGGGCCGCACGCACAGTTAGTGACCAACAGTTGGAGCGAGCAGGACTACTTTACCCAGTATCTGGTGCAACAAGGCTATGTGGTGTTCCAGTTGGATAACCGCGGCAGTGCCCACAGGGGCACAAAGTTCGAGCAAGTGATTTACCGTCATTTGGGCGAAGCTGAAGTCAAGGATCAAAAAGTGGGAGTGGACTATTTGCGCAGTCTGCCATTTATCGATGCCGATAATGTGGCGATTTACGGCCACAGCTACGGCGGTTACATGGCCTTGATGAGTCTATTTAAGGCACCCGATTACTTTAAAGCCGCGATTTCGGGGGCTCCTGTCACCGACTGGCGCTTATATGACACCCATTATACTGAGCGTTATTTAGCTCATCCCGAGGGGAATGAAAAGGGTTATGAAGCCAGCAGCGTGTTTCCCTATGTGAAAAACTATCAATCGGGTCTGTTGATGTATCACGGTATGGCTGATGATAACGTTTTGTTTGAAAACAGCACTCGGGTTTATAAAGCACTGCAGGATGAAGGCAAGTTGTTCCAGATGATCGATTATCCTGGATCTAAACATTCGATGCGTGGCGAGAAAGTGCGTAATCACTTATATCGCTCACTGGCAGATTTCCTAGATAGGCAGTTGAAAAACGCCAAATAGTAGGCATAAAAAAACCAGATCCTAGGATCTGGTTTTTTGTGAATAGATTCTTATCAAACCAATTAATGCGGATGTCGCTTAGCGGGCGATTAGCCTTCTAAGTTACCGCAAAAACGATAGCCTTCACCGTGAATAGTCGCGATGATTTCTGGCGTATCTGGCAAGCTTTCGAAATGCTTACGGATACGACGGATAGTCACGTCTACAGTACGATCGTGTGGCTTAAGTTCACGGCCAGTCATTTTCATCAGTAGATCGGCACGAGTCAAAATTTTGCCTGGGTTTTCAACAAAGTGCAGCATAGCGCGGAACTCGCTACGTGGCAGTTTGTAAGATTCACCCTGTGGGCTCACTAATGAACGGCTGTTGATCTCTAAGCTCCAATCATTGAAGCGGTAGTATTCTACTGAGCTCTTTTCTTCGACTTCAGCGCCAGCGCTGTTGACACGAGTCAGAAGGTTACGAGCACGAATCGTTAATTCACGTGGGTTGAACGGCTTGGTAATATAATCGTCCGCGCCAATTTCAAGTCCAAGAATTTTGTCGACTTCGTTGTCACGACCTGTCAGGAAGATAAGACCGATGTTGTTGATTTCACGTAGTTCACGTGCCAACAATAGACCATTCTTACCTGGCAAGTTAATGTCCATAACGACCAAGTTAATTTTGTTTTCCTGCATAGCCTTATGCATTTCTGCGCCATCATTGGCCTCAGTTACCACATACCCTTCTGCCTCGAAAATACTTCTCAGCGTGTTACGGGTAACGGCTTCATCTTCAACGATCAGAATGTGCGGATTTTGCATATTATTTACCTAAATTTTAATCAGTTTATACTAACCAATAAGAGCAACTTACTTCGGGCTCTTATATTCATAAAAGCGTTGATACTTCCTTGAACTGCTTTGTGCTCAAAAGGAAAATCTTTACGGTGACATCTATATCTGGATGTAGATTAAGTGCACGTTTAAGTGTAATACGAGAAAACGTAATCAGTATCAACTTCGATAAGCAATAGTTAGAATAAGTTCCTTAACTATTGTTTTTTTTAAATGTTTAAAAGACAAATCAAATGTAGAACAGATTTTAAACAGATGCCCGGTCAGTTCACGTTACTTTAAGCGATATATGTAACAAACTGTATTGAACGATAAGCATCTTGCTCAATCTGTTTCAACTCACCAGTACGTACATTGTACTCGTTTTAGTCATTTGTTAACAAATGAAATGTTAACAAATTTTAGGTGAGCAGGGGTTTTTACCATGATATTTACTTTAGCTATTGATTAGTATAACTAATGTATTTCTTATTCCTGTGAGCCAGTTCACGCCTCTTTGGATTTTACAATCACTCTGCTACACTAGCTTGGGTTCATTTTTCGACTAGACTACCAATGGACAATACGACTCAAAATTTGTGGCAATGTTACCAAGCGCCGTTGTTTTTGCTGACTCAAGCATTATCCTGTGATTTTTCCTTTGCTGTTATTACCGCTCATAATCCCGCTTCAAAGCTTCTCTCTCCTAGCCAAAACCGTTTACTCGATCGCCAACTTCTTCGTGAAATTGAATTACTCGGTAGCCCTTATCGTGCTTTAGTGGGCGCTGCACCGGATTTATCCCACATGGAAAAAAGTTGGGCCGTGTTTATCGATAGAACGATGGCATTGCAATTGGGTAAGAAATTTAATCAATATGCGATTTATGTTGTCGAACAAGGGGATGTGAGCTTAGTGCCTTGCACCTTGGATGGACATGATGAAGTGTGTTTAGGCAAATTTAGAGATTATGTGCAGCTGGTATACGAGCTACCCGATTTGAACATTTAGTTGTTTTCAAAAGATTTTATTTAAATTGTTCATTTGTTATGAAATTAGCATTGACTTCATTAGGGGTTTATTGCTACTTTTTTCGTCCCTTTCCTAGGAAAGGAACAGAAGAGGAGCGTTAACTAGGTAGTCGGTCAGAGGAGCACAAACTCCAGCGATGACTGATGAGGGAGATTAACGCCGAGGCATAGATATGGTTGCTGCATGTTTATGTCGGTCGCTCAGGCTGAATCCTGACGATTGTCACCTGTAATTGGTGGAGAGCTTCTGGTGACGATTGCTGTTTCCCTTCTTTTGGGGTGCGTTATCATTGAGCACCAGGCTCTTCGAACGAAGTCAGTTCGGAGTGTGATCATGTTAGTTAATCAATATCTTATTCAATCTGCATTTATTTGTTGCCCTACGTGTTTCACGGAGGTGCGCTAATGTCCCTCGTTGTCGCAAAATTTGGTGGCACCTCAGTTGCCGACTATAACGCTATGAATCGCTGTGCAGACATAGTGTTAGCTAATCCTCATTGTCGTTTAGTCGTGGTCAGCGCTTCGAGCGGCGTGACTAATCTGTTAGTGGAATTGACCCAAGAATCGATCAACGACGATGGCCGATTACAGCGATTAAAACAAATTGCCCAAATTCAATATGCGATTTTAGATAAGCTCGGTCGTCCTAACGATGTGGCCGCCGCATTAGATAAATTATTGAGTCGCATGTCGGTATTGAGTGAAGCGCTCGCATCACAACGCAGCAAAGCGACTATGGATGAGTTGTTGTCCCTCGGTGAGCAATGTTCTTCGGCGTTGTTTTCGGCGGTGATCCGCGAGAAAGGTGTCAACTCAAGTGCCTTCGATGTGCGCCGAGTATTACGTACTGACAGCCACTTTGGCCGCGCTGAACCTCAGGTTGAAAAGATTGCGACTTTAGCTCGTGATTATCTACAGCCACTGTTAGCGGAGCAAGTGATTGTGACACAAGGCTTTATCGGTGCCGATGAATCGGGTCAAACGACCACGTTAGGTCGCGGCGGTAGTGATTATTCTGCTGCACTGTTAGCTGAAGCGTTACGCGCCTCAGCGGTAGAGATTTGGACCGATGTCGCGGGGATTTATACAACGGATCCTCGTTTGGCGCCCAATGCCTTTCCGATTGCCGAGATCAGTTTCAATGAGGCTGCCGAGATGGCGACCTTTGGTGCCAAGGTATTGCATCCAGCGACTATTCTTCCTGCCGTTCGTCAGCAAATTCAAGTGTTTGTGGGTTCAAGTAAAGAGCCTGAAAAGGGCGGAACTTGGATCCGTCATCAAGTGGAAGATGCGCCCGTATTCCGCGCTGTGGCTTTGCGCCGCGATCAAACCCTATTAAATCTTCACAGCTTGCAAATGTTGCATGCGCAGGGCTTTTTAGCGGAAACCTTTGCGACATTAGCGCGACATAAGATCAGTGTGGATTTGATTACCACATCAGAAGTGAATGTGTCTCTAACCCTCGATAAAACCGGTTCAGATTCAAGTGGACAAGGTCTGTTGAGTGAGGCATTGCTGCAAGAATTATCACAGCATTGTCGTGTGCGAGTTGAAGATGGATTGGCCTTAGTGGCGATTATCGGTAATCGTATTGCGACGACACCGGGTATCTGTCGCCGTGTATTTGAAGTGTTAGAGCCACACAATGTGCGGATGATTTGCCAAGGTGCCAGCCCACATAATCTGTGTGTGTTAGTGGCCGAAGCGGAAGCGGCACAAGTGGTTAAATCGCTGCATCAAAATCTGTTCGAAGGCGTTTAGTATGTTGCCGACAACATCGTCTCTGCAAATCGGGGAGCTTGCCGCAGGGCAAGCACTCACTTTGCCTATCTACCATTTCAAGCCGAGTGACGATAAGGCGACTGGCCCCAAAGTGTATATTCAAGCCAATGTCCACGGTGCTGAAGTACAAGGGAATGCGGTGATTTATCAGTTGATGAAGCAGCTTGAACACTGTGACATCCGCGGCGAAATCACCTTAGTGCCATTGGCCAATCCACTCGGGATCAACCAAAAAAGTGGTGAGTTTACCCTTGGCCGATTTGATCCTATTACGGGCGCGAATTGGAATCGTGAGTATTTGAATCATGCTATCGATTTACCGACTTGGTATGGGGAACATACCAAGCTGAGTGATAGCGAGCTGCTCCAAGCCTATCGCAGTACTTTGGTTGAAGCCTGTCAGCAAAAATTGCGGCATGAATGGGGCATCACAACGGGTCATAGACTTGCGGTTAACCTGCAGATTATGGCCCATGGCGCGGATATAGTGCTCGATCTGCACACCGGTCCTAAGTCTTGTAAGCACTTGTATTGCCCTGAATATGACTTAGCTGCTGCGCAGTTTTTGTCGATCCCTTATACGCTCATTATCCCCAATGCCTTTGGTGGCGCCATGGATGAGGCTGCGTTTTGTCCTTGGTGGCAATTGAGTGATTTTGCAAAATCTCAAGGGCGTGATTTAGGAGTTGCAGTGTCAGCGTTAACCTTGGAATTGGCGAGCCAAGAGCGCGTCTGCCTTGAGGATGCACGGGTTGATGCACAAGGGATTTTGGCATATTTAAGCCACCGAGGCGTGATCGCTGAAACCGTTGCACCCGCTAAAATGACGCGTTTTGGTTGTTATCTAAAAGACTATAAAAAATATCACGCGCCAAGTGCTGGGTTAGTGGAATACCTCGCACCTGTGGGTGAGCCATTAGCTGCGGGGCAGCCCTTAGTGAATTTGCTGCGAATGGATTTATACGGTACGGCGGATGAGCTAAAAACGGTTAGTTTGCCGCAGGACTGCGTGCCGATTTTGCACTTTGCTTCGGCGTCAGTGCACCAAGGAACAGAGCTTTATAAAGTCATGACTCATGTGTTTGAGTTGCCAACGACATAATCGCCCGCTTAGAGCATAAGCATTAGCCCATAACAATTAGTTTATGGGACTGAGAGAAAACAACGCCAATCCTAATCGATTGGCTTTGTTGTTTTAAGGTGGCTATAACCACTTAAATCGATAAAACAGCGCCATTTGCAGGGCGACGAGTGAGATTAATATGCCGCAGAAGGTGGCGAAGGCCCAAGTGTTGTCCGCGCCCGGTATCCCGCCAATATTGACCCCAAGTAAGCCTGTTAAAAAGCCCAACGGTAAGAAGATTGCTGACACTAAGGATAAGAAGTATAAGCGTTTGTTGAGTTGCTCCGACTGCTGACTGAGTAATTCTTCTTGAGTCACATTAGCCCTATCGCGCAGGGCATCGAGATCTTCAATGGTGCGGATAAGTTTATCGTTTGTTTCCCTCAGCTTGAGTCGCTCAGTATCTTTAAATAGGCTGAATTGCTCGGAAATCATTTTCGAGAATGCTTCGCGCTGTGGGGCTAAATAGCGGCGAATGGCCACAGTTTGACGGCGCAGTTCGGCGATATCGGTACGTAAGTCTTTCACATTGCCTGAGACGACTAGCTCTTCTAAATCAGAGAGCTGTTCTTCCAATTTATCAATAAACTCGACTTTACGATTGGTCAGTCGCTCGCAGATTGCGACGATAAAGTCCCCCGTAGTTGTAGGCCCATTTCCCTCAAGGATCAGCTCGGCGACATCTTTGACCGACTGTAACTCGCGATCGCAGGTGGAAATGATCCGCTGTTTATCGGCATAGATACGCACTGCCACCATGTCTTCTGGAGCAGAATTGGGGTTGAGGTTAACGCCGCGTAATGCGAGTAATATGCCTTCACCTGTTATCACTGCACGGGGACGAGTGTCTTGGGCGAGTAGGGCATCACTTTCGACCTTAGGCAGACCGCTATTGAGTATCCAGTGGCGTGCCTTTTTATTACGATAGCGAAGGTGTAACCAGAGTAGGCCATCCTGAGGATCCCATTTTTCGATCTGTTCTAGGCTCAAGGTGGAACCCGCTTGGGCGCCGCTGAGCACTAAACTGTAGATAAACCCTTCGTGCATATCGCATTCCATTTAACTTTCAAAATCATCCAAACAAACTAACTGATTTTGTCATGAAAATGAAGTCAGTACTTATGCTTAACGACATGAGGCAAATGTGAATTGACATAAATTTGATGTGCTGAGTGATGCAAGCAACTTAGCCAAGGATAGGTTAAAATTAGCATTAGTAGGCTTAGATCAAAGAGACAATAAAATGGAATACGAATTTCGGCGTAACAGTTTAACTGGCACTTTTTTGGCTAGCTTTAGCATGGATCATGAAGTGCTTGGGCAATGGTTTACGGAAGAATTAGGGACTGAGTTAGCTAAAATTCAGCAAGTGTTGGGTGTGATAAAAGAAATTCAAGCCGATAAACGAGGTTCATGGCGTCTTGTTGGTAATGATTTTACCTTAGAGTTAGAGCGTGAACAGGCGCGAGTCTTTGCCAATACCTTAGGCTTTGAGCAAGAATATGAATTGGAAGAGGCTATGTCACTCTATGATGCTGAGTCAGAAGCTTATTGTGGCCTTGAGGATTTTGAACAGGCGCTATTGAGTTGGCAGCAATTTATTGAGAAAGGTTTGTAATCATTTATTTAATCTCTATTTGATAAAAACATAAAGGCAATCATGGGATTGCCTTTATTGTTTTCGCGATACCAAGCTCATTTTTGTATCTTTAATTATTTTCGTATCTTTAATTATTTAGGTAGCGCACCGCCATTTCGGTTCTCGATTTAGCATTGGCTTTACGCAGTAGGTTTTTCACGTGCACTTTAACTGTGCCTTCACTAATGTGTAAATGCTCTGAAATCATGCGATTACTTAAGCCTTCCGCCAGTTGCTGTAGAATTTGCAACTCCCTCGGGGTCAGGCTCGAAATCCATTCTTGTTCATCGGTCGCATCTTTAAGTTCGTAAAGATATTCCTCGACTTCATCGCTGATCACCCTGTGGCCAAGCATGGCATTTTTGAGTTTTTCGAGCAGTAAATCTGGCTCAGTATCTTTGAGCAAATAGCCGTCGGCTCCAGCGCGAAGTAAACGGATAACATCCTGTTTTGCATCGGAAACGGTGAGAATTACTATGCGTGAGGTAACACCTTCTTGGCGCATGGCGTTGAGGGTATCTAGGCCTGTCATGCCTTTCATATTCAGATCGAGCAATATGATGTCGGGTTCATCGGTGACCACTGCGGTTAATGCGTCTAAACCACTACCGGCTTCGCCAAATAGGCTGAAGTCAGGATCTGAAGCGATGAGCTGGCAGATGCCTTTGCGCAAGAGGGGATGGTCATCGACCACCAGTACTGAATAAGGTTTACCCATTTGAAGGCTCCTGTTGAGATGGGAAAATAAGCGTCACTCTAGTGCCACTTGACTCCTTGCTGTGCTGCACAAGGTTTAATGGACTGTTAGGTTTGAGTGCGTCGTCTTGTGCATTGGATCCTTGCTCAGTCGTGGTTGCCATAGCAGGTTTAAATCTCTTTAAATCATTGTCGCTGAACACGACTTTACCTGAAAGCTTACTGGCTCGTTCATGCATTATACCTATGCCAAAATGTTGATCTCGTTCTTTTAAATGTCCAATACCTATGCCGTTATCACAAACATCAATATTGACCATACCCTCGTCATCCTTATAGCAATGGATGTTAATGAGGCTGGCCTCGGCGTGTTTGATGGCATTTAACGTCGCTTCTCGCGTGATCTGCAGTATGTGGATGTGCTGCTTTGCCTCTAGCCATTGTGGCGCAAGTTTATAGTCTAAGGTTATCTTTATATTCGTCTTTGTCCTGAGTTGCTCAAGCATAGCCTCTAAAGCACTTTTTAGATCGGGCTCTTTAATTGTGAGCCTAAAGGTGGATAGTAACTCCCTGAGCTGCACGTAGGCAGTGCTTACACCTTCGTTGATTTCGGTTAACTGCGCCTCAACGATCGGGCTGCGGCAACTGCAATCTAAGTTTTTGCGTAATAAGCTAATTTGGATTTTTAGGAAAGATAGCACTTGACCCAAAGAGTCGTGCAGCTCCCGGGCAATCACGCCACGTTCCTCCATTAGCGCCAGTTGCTGTCTTTGCTCTGTGGCATTGTGGATCACGATTGAGCGCGTCAACATAATTGCGAAATTGTTAAACAAGGCGATATTGGGTGTTTGGTCGGCAATTAACTCTAAATAGCCTAAATTAGCCTGCTCAAATTGCAGTGGGAAACGGGTGCTCTCTTGAGTCATATCTGGCCAACCGCCATCGGCCTCAATCACTTCTAACTCTTGCTCTGGGTATTGAATGATGAGTCTTAGGTAGTCGAGTGATTCATAGCCTTTTAACTGATTCAGCGCTGCCTTGAGAGCCTTGTAATCGAGTTTATTTGCGTTTAATGTCAGTAGGTTATCATATAAGAATGCCAGTTCGTTGTTGGCCCTTGTCAGCGCTAAGGTTTTTTCTGCTACCTGCGATTCTAAGTTGCCATAAAGCGTCGCGAGTTCCTTAGCCGTTTTTTGTAGGGCATGGGTCAGCGCTGTAAGTTCAATATATTCGGTCTCGGGCATTTCAATTTCAAAATTACCCTTAGAAATCGTGTTGGCCGATTCCATCAGTTTTTGCAGTGGGATCACTACTTTCTTCTTTGTAAAACGCACGGCCACAAAAGCGATAATGAGCATGACGCCTAAGCCTAATATTTGGCTGGCGGCAAGGAGCCTGAGTTTAAAGGCGGCGTAGTGCTCCATCTCAAGCACCAGTAAATCTATGGTATCAACAAAGTCCTTCAGTGAGGCGACATAATCGCGGGAGTTTTCTTGTTCTATGTAGTGTTTCATCACCAGCCATTTATCGATGACAAGCTGATATTGAGCGGCAATTTCTGGCGGACTAAACCAACTTTCCGAGGGCTTTAACGTGTCGGAATAGAGCGTATTTTCGAATTCGGTGATTTTATCCTGCGCAGCATCACTGCCTGAGTTGGCGTAAAACATTAACCGATAGCTTTGCATCCTCAGCGACCCTGAGGCATTAATCGCCTTGGCGTCGCCTAAGCTGTAGGACAAATTGATGATAGCAAAAGTCGATAAACTACTAGAGAGCAGAATAAGTACTAACATTAATCCTAAGATTTTTGAGGTGAGACTACCTCGTTTCATTAATCCGCTGTTCATTTTGATGGCCGCTGTTATGGCACTTTGCAGTGGTTTTTACATTAGAAAATAATGTAATACATTAACAAAAGTATAGAAATGTGAACAACAACACCTTTACATTTTGATCTAGCGCAAACTTCAACCTAGATACCCCCTAAGAGGTATATTTTTAGCAGGGTTAAATCACTAAGTTTGACCATGGAGATGTCGTGATTTACAACAATAATGCAACACGGAGATGAGATGATGAAGAAGATGACAGGTAAGTCCTTTGCACTGAGTGCACTGGTTGCCGCCAGCTTCATGGCAGCGGGCGCAATGGCGAGTGATAAAACAGAGCCTCGCAACGAAGTTTATAAAGATAAATTTAAGAATCAATACAGTAGCTGGCATGATACCGCAAAGAGTGAAGAACTAGTGGATGCACTTGCACAAGATCCTAATATGGTGATCTTATGGGCGGGTTATGGTTTTGCTAAAGATTATAATGCACCACGCGGCCACATGTATGCGGTAACTGACGTACGCAACACGCTACGTACAGGTGCACCCGCTAATGCGGAAGATGGTCCTATGCCGATGGCATGTTGGAGCTGTAAGAGCCCTGACGTACCTCGCTTGATTGAAGAGCAAGGCGAAGATGGTTACTTCAAAGGTAAGTGGTCAAAGGGTGGCCCTGAAGTGACAAATACCATTGGTTGTGGTGATTGCCATGAAAAAAGCTCTCCAAAGTTACGTATTTCACGCCCTTATGCAGACCGTGCTTTTGAAGCTATAGGTACACCTTTCAGCAAAGCGTCTAAACAAGATAAAGAATCAATGGTATGTGCTCAGTGCCACGTTGAGTATTATTTTGAGAAAACTGACGACAAAAAGAATTTTGTTAAATTCCCTTGGGATATGGGTACAACAGTTGAAAAAATGGAAGTCTACTATGACTCAATCCAATTTTCTGATTGGACACACGCCCTTTCTAAGACACCAATGTTAAAAGCCCAGCATCCAGAGTATGAAACGTGGAAAATGGGTATTCACGGCATGAATAATGTGAGTTGCGTTGACTGTCACATGCCAAAAGTGACCAGTGCTGAAGGTAAGAAGTTTACCGATCATAAAGTGGGCAATCCATTCGACCGTTTTGAAGAAACCTGTGCAACTTGCCATAGCCAGACTAAAGAGTTTTTGGTTGGCGTGACTAATGAGCGTAAAGCCAAAGTCAAAGAAATGAAGTTGAAAGCGGAAGAGCAATTAGTCAAAGCACACTTTGAAGCAGAGGCTGCGTGGAAAGCTGGCGCAACTGAAGAAGAAATGAAACCCATACTGACAGATATTCGCCACTCACAATGGCGTTGGGATTTAGCGATTGCTTCCCATGGTGTTGCAGCTCACGCACCGGATGAAGCATTGCGTATTCTGGGAACTTCGGTAAGTAAAGCTGCTGATGCTCGTGTTAAGTTAGCGCAATTACTCGGTAAAAAAGGCATCACAGATCCTGTTGCGATTCCTGATATCTCTACTAAAGCTAAAGCACAAGCAGCCTTAGGTATGGACATGAAAAAGATGAATGCTGAGAAAGAAGCATTTAAGAAAGACATATTACCTAAGTGGGATGAAGAAGCGAAAAAACGCGAAGCCACTTATAAGTAGGTTTTAATCAATCGCGGTTGAGTTTTCGATATGAGCTAACCCCTCATGCAAACAAAAGCCCTCGCTGACTCAGTGGGGGCTTTTTTATGGAAAAAATATCGAGTAATGTCAGGCGTTGGTCATGCTGGCTGAAGAAATACCACGGGCTAAGTCGCTATTTGATCAGTTTTAATAATGCCCTAAAGCGCTCGCCTTGGGCTTGATGTTGTAATTCAAATAATAGCGATTCCACGTTAGTTAATAAGGCGCCTCTGGCCGTCATCATCTGAATACCCAGTTTTTTATTATCGGCACTGCGTGACGAGACGCCATCTGCGACGAGATGCACCGAATATTGCTGTTCGATAAGGTCACAACAGGTTTGGTAAACACACACATGGGTTTCAATACCCGCGAGTATGACGTGTTTGCGATTCGTCTTAGTTAATGCCTTTGCAAACGCGTCACAGTGCCAGCCGCTAAAATGCTGCTTGGCAATGGGTGAGCTGGTTTTCGCAAGTAAAGTTTGCAGCTCAGGGCTAGTTGCTCCGAGTTTATCGGGTAGCTGTTCTAACCACAGTATTGGAATTTCAAATAATTGTGCGCCTTGGATTAAGGTCTGTAGTTGTTGATGCAGCTTGTCACTGTTATCCATGATTTGTGCAAGTTTTCCTTGCACATCGACGATAACGAGAACACATTCTTCTGGTTTTAACATCGGGCCTTCCTTCTGCGCTTGATGATTGTCTTAGTGATGATCTTCGCTTTTGTTTAAGAGCTTGTGTTGTGATGCTCAGATTTCATCTCGATTTACGCTTCCCCCAGTAGACCCTAATTTAACCTTGTTACCAATAGGCCTAAGGTCGAATAGCTGTCGCACTTAAACTGCTCACTAAAAGAGTGCATCGCACCAGTTAGTGCTCGATTATGGTGCATTTTTAACCTTAAAAAATAGTGTTAAACAATTTAAATCAATAATAATCAATGGATTAAATTGTTGGCCTAATGATTGAATTACCTTTGATACAAGTTAATAACAATCGCGTTTTTTTGGAGGTCAGGATGAAACTAGTCAGCGCTATCATCAAGCCGTTTAAGTTGGATGATGTCCGTGAAGCTATCGCCGGAATTGGTATTGAGGGCATGACGGTGACCGAAGTGAAAGGTTTTGGCCGTCAGAAAGGGCATACAGAGTTGTATCGCGGCGCCGAGTATCAGGTGGATTTTTTGCCAAAAGTAAAACTAGAAATTGCCACTAAGGCTGAAAATCTCGACATGTTGATTGAGGCCATTACCACTGCGGCCCATACGGGGAAAATTGGTGACGGTAAGATCTTCGTCGTTGATTTAGAACATGCTATCCGTATCCGTACGGGTGAACTTGATACTGAAGCGCTATAAGGGGCTGACAATGGAAGAATTAACGAAATTAGGCGGTACAGTCACTGAACTACGCTTTGCACTCGATACCTTTTACTTTTTGATTTCTGGCGCTTTAGTCATGTGGATGGCGGCGGGATTCGCTATGTTAGAAGCGGGTTTAGTTCGCTCTAAAAATACCACTGAAATTTTAACTAAGAACGTTGTGCTGTACGCGATTGCCTGTGTGATGTATCTGTTGGTTGGCTATAACATCATGTATGTGGATAACACTGAAGGTGGCTGGTTACCGTCAATTGGCACCTTAATTGGTTCGCAATCAGCAGATGCGAGCCATGCATTAGAATCTGACTTCTTCTTCCAAGTTGTATTTGTGGCAACGGCGATGTCAATTGTCTCTGGTGCTGTGGCGGAACGGATGAAGTTGTGGGCTTTCTTGTTCTTCTCTGTGGTGATGACAGCGGTTATCTATCCAGTAGAAGGTTATTGGACTTGGGGCCAAGGTTTTATCGCTAAACTGGGCTTTGTAGACTTTGCTGGTAGCGGTATTGTGCATATGACGGGGGCGACCGCGGCGATTGCTGGCGTAATATTGCTCGGTGCGCGTAAGGGGAAATACGGGCCTAATGGTCAAGTGAATCCTATTCCAGGCTCTAACTTGCCAATGGCAACCTTAGGTATGTTTATTCTGTGGATGGGCTGGTTTGGCTTTAACGGCGGATCGCAATTAATGGTGTCGGATGCGGCGAATGCAAGCTCAGTGGCGAAAGTGTTTGTGAATACCAATACTGCAGCGGCTTTTGGTGCTATCTCTGCTCTTATCGTGTGTAAGATGATTTGGGGTAAAGCGGATTTGACCATGATCCTTAACGGTATTTTGGCTGGATTAGTGGCGATTACGGCAGATCCTCTCTCGCCTTCATTGTTAATGGCGGGTGTGATTGGTTTAGTGGCGGGCGGCGTGGTGGTGTTCTCGATTGTGGGCTTAGATCGCATTAAGATCGACGATCCCGTCGGTGCGATTTCAGTACACGGTGTGGCTGGTTTCCTTGGCTTAATGTGTGTGCCATTATCCAATGCCAATGCAAGTATTACCGGACAGTTGACGGGGGCAGCGATCATTTTCACTTGGGTATTCTGCTCATCATTTGCAGTCTGGTATGTGATTAAGATAACCATGGGGATCCGTGTTACTGAGGAAGAAGAATACAACGGTATGGATGCTTCTGACTGCGGTATTGATGCCTATCCTGAGTTTGTTACGGTCAAAAATGCGGGCTGATTAAACTTGCACATTAACGCGTGATTCACCTTGATGCTTAGCTTGGATCGAGGGATAGTGAAGCAGAGCTTAGGCTCTGCTTTTTTATGGGTAATCACTGTGATTGAAGTTTAAGTACAGGGTCATAAGCTTAATTACTGAGCAATTCTGTTTTCTTGCATAAATTAAGGAGTGTTCTATGAGCTTGAATATAAAAACAATAGGTCAATTTTTGCGACTAAGTCTTATCGTCATTTCTGGCTGGATATCGGTTTCTGCCTTTGCAGGAGAAGTGATCGTTAATCGCTCAAGTGAGCCTGTCGATGCCTTTGCCGTGCGTGATCAAGTGCTCAAGGATTTTGAATGGCAGGAGTCGCTTCGTCGCCAGCAGCAAATCCAAATTCTGCAGGCTTTACCCTCAGGTTGCGTTACGGTCATGAAACCCTATCGACATTTTACCTGTGGAGAGCATAACTATCGGCCGTATGATTATCAGCAGCGTGAGTTATACATAGAAGTTGACCGACCTTCACAATAGTTAATTCGTTAAATTATTTGCAATTATTTTCAATCGATCGCGATTATCATTTTTTGTAACCATTTTATGTCGTCTTTTTCACCATTTGTAATAAGCTCAAATAGGAGCTAATGGTGTGGGAGGGCGTATGTCGAAACTATTCCGAGCCGTATACTTGAGTACGATCTTGAGCGTTGTATTCAGTCAATTGTTTGCTTGTAGCTCGACGACCATTGAGCCTAATCCGTCGGATCTTGAGTCGTTACTTGCCGATTCACTGTTTACCCCTGTGGCCGATATACCTTCTGTTGCGGATATCTTTTATCTGCCACCCGAGGTTGTGACAGACGTAAAACGTCGCTATGGGATATACACTTTGTCACACAATAACAACATGTTAGCCAATGAATGGTTAGCTAGTTATATCAATGCGAGTCAAACCAATAGCGCTAACATTGATTTTCGATATCAAGATAATCTGACCCAAATTGCCCGTGAAACCTACGCCCAAAAGGCGGGTAATTGCATGTCTTTAGTGGTCATGACTTCTGCGTTAGCGGACATATTGAATGTGAGTGCTGAGTATCAAGATATTGCGATAGAACCCGTATGGGATAAGCAAGGTGATTTCTATTTAATCAATGGGCATGTGAATTTACGCTTACTTCCACCTGAAAACGCACATTCAGTTTATGTGTCATCTGCCGCAGTTTTAGTGGACTTTATGCCGGAGCGAGCTCTACGGGGATACGGTAAAACCCAAGTGGATCGGCAGACCTTAATCAGTATGTTTTACAACAACATGGCGGCAGAGTCTTTGGTGAACGGTGATTTAGACAGGGCCTATGCCTTGATCAAAGCGGGTTTAAAAGTCGGCCAGTTTGTTCCTTCACTCAACACGCTCGCCATTATTTACCGGCATAAAGGTGATGAAAAGCGGGCCGAACAGGTTTATCGCTATGCACTCAAGTTTGATGCGAAGAATCTGACAACGCTTTATAACTTAGCCTTGATTTTAGGGGAGCAGGGGCGGCTTGATGAATGGGCCGAAATTAATAAAGTGCTTGAATTAGCGCGAATACGTAATCCCTATTATTACTATGACATGGGGCAGCAAGCCTATGATGAGCATCAATACGACGAGGCCTTGGCTTGGTATCAAAGGGCGTTGGCAAAAGCGGATTATCGTCATGAGTTCTTCTTCGGTTTATCTAAAACCTACTGGGCGCTGGGGGACGAAAAGCGTGCCAAACTGAATATGGATAAAGCCTTGGCTTTGAGTCGAGATGAGTCAGAGCGTCAACGCTATCAGAGCAAGTTACAAGTCATGTTACAGCATTAGCATTTGCCCGCTCTTTTCTATAGAGAGCTGGCCATCAATTATGCTTATTACGGGTAAACATCTTTGCTTGCTAACATAGGGCACCTAAATACACTTGCAGCAAATATGTTTATTCCTTTTTATCCGCCATATTCGATTTTGTTCATCAAGGCTGTGAGTTAGCTGGCATATTTGAATTTTTATTTTTTTAAAATATATTAAAACAATAAGTTATATTTGATTTTTTGAAATGGAGACAACTTGGTTGCATTGGCGCTTGAGACTCGATAAATTGAACTCAGTATTGCAGTTGAGATCCCTTATCGCAGCGATAGAAATAGCCTAAAACACCAGCGTTGGAGCAGTAAAATTATGTATTACCAAAATGATGACGTTCGCATTAAAGAAGTAAAAGAGTTACTTCCACCTATCGCGATTCTTGAACGATTTCCTGCTTCCGAAAAAGCCTCTGCGACTGTGTTTAATGCGCGTAATAGTATCCATAATATTCTGGCTAAGTCTGATGATCGTCTATTAGTGGTGATTGGGCCTTGTTCTATCCACGATCCCAAAGCTGCGTTGGAATATGGACAGCGTTTGGTCTCACTGCGTGAACGTTATAAAGATCAACTCGAAATTGTGATGCGAGTGTATTTTGAAAAACCAAGAACCACAGTGGGTTGGAAGGGGCTGATTAATGATCCTTACATGGATAACAGCTTTAAACTCAATGATGGTTTACGCACCGCCCGTAAATTATTAGTGGATTTGAACGACAGCGGTATGCCAACCGCGGGTGAGTTTCTTGACATGATCACCCCACAATATATGGCTGATTTAATGTGCTGGGGAGCCATTGGCGCCCGTACGACAGAATCTCAAGTACACAGAGAGTTAGCCTCGGGTCTTTCTTGTCCGGTCGGCTTTAAAAATGGTACTGATGGCACGATCAAAGTTGCTATTGATGCGATAGGTGCTGCCAATGCACCACACCATTTTTTATCTGTGACTAAGTTGGGCCATTCGGCGATCGTTTCGACTAAGGGCAATCCTGATTGCCACATTATTTTACGGGGTGGCCGCGAGCCCAATTATAGCACGCCGCATGTCACTGAGATTAGCCAGCAATTGTTAAAAGCAAAGCTTGCCGACAACATCATGATCGACTTTAGCCATGCGAATAGTAGTAAAGAGTATCAACGTCAGTTAGTGGTTGCTGAAGATGTAGCTGGTCAAGTGGCGGCGGGAAATACTGCTATTTTTGGTGTTATGGTAGAAAGCCATTTAGTGGAAGGTCGTCAAGATCTTATTGAAGGTCAAGAGTTATGCTATGGGCAGAGTATTACCGATGCGTGTATTGGTTGGGATGATACCGAGCGTCTATTAGCCATTTTGAACCAAAGCATTATCGAACGCCGTCAGGTTTAATTGTCTGCTCGAGCGAACATAAACCGCAACTATACCTGAGTTAGCCGTTAACGATTGCGGGTTAAGTAAAAACAAAGGCGCTATCCTGGCGCCTTTGTTTTATCTATTTATTGCTTATTTCAACAATGTATTCATTTGCTTTGGCTAAGCTACCAAAGGCGGCAATAAGGTTGTTTCTACCTTTATCTTGTATCTCTGGATTGCCTGATTCGATCATCATCCACACCCAAGTTTGGATCAGTGGTAATGGCGGGTATTGAACTTTAGCGGAATCCAACATAAAGCTTCCTTTGATCTTAATTTAATTTGTTTATCTTAATATTCTCGCTAGAACTTGGGCGTATGAATCGCAAAATCTAGCGCGTAGAGGTTAACAAATTCTATTGATTTGTATAACCGCCTCCATGGCATTTTGGGCAAAACGGCAAAAATAATCAACAGCAGCAACTTTGTGCCAAGCCTTCTTCCATTGCACTCTTATCCTCTTACATACGGCTCTGAGGTTAAGTAAAACGGTACATGCCTGAACACAAATTAGTATAAATTCATTTATTGTGAATACGCCAGTGTAATGCGTAAGTATGATGTTTTGGCTTTAAATACAATCAAAATAGCAGATGAGTATGTCGTGAATAAGTCTATTTGTCTGTCAGGAAAATCTGATTGATTTTATTCAGACTTTGCTAGTTTCGCTTAGCTTATGTCCGGTGTGAACTGTTACAATTGGCATAACTCATTCAAGGTTATGTCCTATGCGCCCAACGTTATATTTTGAAGGTCCAGTCGATAAATTAAACTGGCACGTCATGAAACTGCTTTGGCCTTACTTATTGGAATACAAAGGCCGTATTGCGTTGGCGATGTCATGCCTCATCATCGCTAAGCTGACCAGCGTGGCTCTGCCTTTTATTCTGAAGCATTTGGTCGACACCTTAGATGCCGATAAAACTGCGCAAGCCCTCAGTGTGCCCGTAGGATTAGTGTTGGCCTATGGCGCGGTACGTTTACTAACGGCGATTACGGGGGAGATCCGCGATACCTTGTTTGGCCGCGTAACCGAGCGGGCGATCCGCCGTTTAGGCTTAGCAGTATTCGACCATTTACACCGACTGGACCTCGACTTTCATCTAGAGCGCAAAACCGGCGGCCTATCCCGCGATATTGAACGCGGCACCAGCGGCGTGAGTTTCCTCATGCGTTTTATGGTGTTCAACATAGTGCCAACCTTGCTCGAAATTGTCATGGTGATCGGCATTTTCTTTTATAACTACGGCATTGCGTTTGCGGCAATCACTTTTGTTGCTGTGCTGGCTTATATTATTTTTTCTGTGGTCGCGACCGAATGGCGTACTGAGTATGTACGTGATGCGGCCAAGGCTGACTCGTTATCGAATACCCGCGCCATCGACAGCTTGCTGAACTATGAAACGGTGAAGTATTTTAATAATGAAAAGTATGAGTCGCAGCGCTATGACCAAGCGCTTGAACAGTGGGAAGTCGCTAAGCGTAAGAATCGTTTATCTTTGTTTGCGCTCAATGGTGGACAAGCTGTGATTATCGCTTTGGCGATGACGGCTATGATGGCGCTGGCGGCATACAGAGTCACCTATGGCGATATGACCTTAGGTGATTTTGTGTTGATTAATGCGTTTATGATGCAGCTCTTTTTACCCCTTAACTTCTTAGGTTTTGTGTATCGCGAAATTCGCGGCGCGTTAGCCAATATTGAGCGCATGTTTAGCTTGCTCGATAAACATCCTATGATAGTCGACTTACCCCAAGCACTCGATTTTCAACCCACTAAGGGTGAGTTGATATTTGAAAATGTTAATTTTAGCTACGATGAGCGGCAAATTCTGCGGGACGTGAGCTTTAAGGTTGAAGCCGGTAAAAAGGTGGCTGTTGTAGGTGATAGTGGTGCAGGTAAATCGACCCTGATTAAACTGCTGTTTCGATTTTACGATGTGGACCAAGGTGCGATTAAAATCGATGGACAAGATATCCGCCATCTCACCCAAGATGCGCTGCGGCGTGCCATCGCCATAGTGCCGCAGGATACCGTGCTGTTTAACGATTCATTAGTCGAAAACATACGTTATGGTCGCCCAGACGCGACTGATGAAGAGGTGCGTAACGCGATTAAATTAGCGCACTTAGAGCAATTTATTGCATCACTTGCCCTTGGTTGGGACACAAAGGTGGGTGAGCGCGGCTTAAAACTCTCTGGCGGAGAAAAACAGCGTGTCGCGATAGCAAGGGCCATTTTGAAGGGCTCGCCAGTGCTGGTGTTTGATGAGGCGACATCTTCACTCGATAGTCGCTCCGAGCAAGCTATTTTGTCGGCACTGCGGGAAGTCGCTAAGGGGCACACTAGCCTAGTGGTGGCTCATAGGTTATCGACCATAGTCGATGCCGATCAAATAGTCGTATTAAGCCAAGGAGAAATAGTTGAGCAAGGTAATCATCAGACTTTGCTGTTGGCAAATGGTCTCTATGCCAAATTATGGCGGATACAAAATGAGCAACAACATACTCCTCTGAGCAGTTAATAGCGTAATACAGTTCAGTCTTTATTCAGCTTCGGCTCTCTATACTCAATGCCAACACATCAATCGGAAGAGATCTGGCATGGAAAATATTACACTGAGAGCTAATATTGAAGGCAAAGAAGAAAAAGTCGCCACTGATTGGTATGCCATCATGGCGACATTGAAAAAACGTGGTGTTGATTATGATTCATTGCAACGTATTCATGCTGAATTGAATGCGGGCCTGTTGGTTACAACTCGGCGACTTACCTTGGCTAAAGTCAATCCAGAAATGGTGCTGGCAGGTGTGATCCGCGATATGAACGCGCCGACAAGTGACTTTATGGGTATGCGTTAGGTGTGTTCGCTAGTGCTTTAGTACAGTTTAGGTGAGAACGTACGAGAATAGAGGTGAGCCTCTATTCTTGATGCTCTAGAGAGACTCCAGAGATAAAATATGACTGAATTAAGCTACGCCGTTCAGCTTCCCCGCTTTCCAACCTTCACATAAAAGATTCAATTTAGGTACTGACTCATCTATCAAAGTGAGTCGAATGATCTGCCCTTCGCGAAAACACACCAGTTCACCTTCGATCTCGGTCAGGCGATTACAGCTCTTACAGCTAGTGCTTACAGTTTTACTGGCGGGCAGTTGGCTTACGAAGCTAGATTTCAAAGTGTTTCCTTAAGTTCAATTGTGGGTAAGACATTTGAATAATGTCTCACGTCACGGATCTTACCTCTTTTGTGATACGCATTCAAATATACCTTATGTAAACCCTATATAAACGAAAGTTGTATTCGCCATTAACCGCGAGGGTTCGCGGCTACTTATCCATATGTGCATAGTATTTATCGAGTGAAATGGATAAACCGCTATCGAGTACAATTCGGACATGTGAGGGTTTGAGTTGTCTTGGTTCTGTCACTCCGCAAGAGTGCGCAATTAAGGCTAAGTCATGGTGTAAATTATGATTATAGTTAGCAACACGAGCCGATTTATCCCTAGGATCGAGTCCTTGTTGTAGCTTGGGATTGTGCGTTGTGATGCCCGTTGGGCAGGTATCTCTATTGCACTGTAAGGCTTGAATACAACCTAGGGCGAACATATTGCCGCGGGCCGATGCGATGAAGTCTGCACCTAATGCTAAAGCCCAAGCGACTCTTGATGGCACTATGAGTTTACCCGAAGCGATGACTTTGATGCGTTTACGCAAGCCTCGTTGGATCAAGACATTAACTAGGATTGGTAAGCTTTCCTTCAGTGGTAATCCGACATAATCCATTAAAGGTTGTGGTGCAGCGCCTGTGCCGCCATCGGCACTGTCTAAAGTAAAGAAGTCGGGGGCAGAGTCTTCGCCACGACGTTCGATTTCATCACATAAATCTTCGAGCCACTGTACGTCACCGAGTACGGCCTTAATGCCCGTTGGTTTACCGGTAACTTCACGTACTCGTTCAACCATATCCAAAATATCGTTCACGGATTTGAATTCAATATGACCATTAGGGCTAATAGAGTCATAACCCTGAGGAATACCGCGGATATGGGCAATTTCAGCTGTGACTTTGATCCCTGGTAAAATGCCACCTTTACCCGGTTTAGCCCCTTGACTCATTTTAATTTCAAACATTTTGACTTCGGGATGAATGGCTATCGACTTGAGCTTTTCATCGTCTAAATGTCCGTGCTCATTACGTACACCGTATTTGGCTGTTCCAATTTGAAAGACGATATCGCAGCCACCTTTTAGATGATAAGGGCTCAAGCCGCCTTCACCTGTGTTAAGCCAGCAACCCGCCTGCGCTGCACCGTGGGAAAGGGCGGTAATTGCTGGGCGCGATAGAGCTCCAAAGCTCATGGCTGAAATATGACAAATAGCTTGAGTCGTATAGGGTTGGCGGCAATTGGTGCCAATTGTCAGTGGATGAATGGGTGTGATCTCTTCATCTTGGGTTGGGAAGGCGGTATTCATAAACATAATGGTACCAGCATTATCTAAGGGGCGAGTTGAACCAAAGGCGATAGTTCTATCGACATTTTTAGCCGCGCGGTAAACCCAACTGCGTTCTGCACGGTTGAAGGGCAGTTCTTCTCTGTCTTGGGCGAAAAAGTATTGTCTAAAGAACTCGCCTTGTTTCTCGAACAGATACCGAAAGCGACCAATTACTGGGTAGTTATGTCTTACCGCTTGTTTGGTCTGCATTTTATCTGCGATATACATGTAAATAACCGCGAGTACAGCGAGTCCTATTACAATCAAAAACAGCCCTGAAAATAGATCGAGTCCCCACATAAACCAATTGAGTTCACTCATGTTATTTATCCTTATTCTTGTCCGTAACGGGTGGCGATCAAGCTCGCAGGTTGGTCATCATTAAGAGAGAGTAAAAACAGCTGGCTATAGTCATCTTCGCTGGTCGCTTGGATCTCTGGTCCGCCAAGGGCTTTAATGATCAGTGGGACAGTGTTTGAATGCCCAACGATGAGTGTATTGCCCTTTACAGCATGCACTTGTTCGACAATGTGTTGAATATGTCCTTCGATAGGTTTGGCTGCTTCTACTATCGTCACAGGTAAATGGCGAGCCTCGGCGATGGGCGCGAGTGTTTGTTGGGTTCTTAGGTATTGAGTCGCAATAAGTTGCGACAGCGGCGTGCGGCTCAAGGCAGTGATCAGTGATGCTGCGCGTATTTCTCCCTTGGGTGATAACTGCGGGTTATTGGCTGGCGTGTCGGCTTTTTCCGCATGTCTGACTAAAATAATTAGTCTGCTCTCCGCATGAGCTTGGCTAATGGGAGTAAAGCCGAGGCAAGTGAATATGACGAGGCTTGTTAGCAGGCTAAAGCGTTTTATATTGATACCCAGATTATGCTTAAAATAGTGCTTAAGGATTAGTGTAAACCCGTGAAAGCGGAAATGACTCAAACTGCGGCCTGCTGCCATGGTGTAACATCCTTTTCTATTGGCTTATGTCTAAGCTCAGCGATAGTAATGATCTGCATTGCGGTGGGTTGGCGCTTTATGCACCTTATTAAAGAATGAACCCACTTAATTTATGTGGGCCTTATCATGGCCTTGTGGTCAGATGGTACTTCAATTCTAAAAATTACTAAAGCTGGTTAAATTTTGGTCGATAATTAAGTCGACCCGAATTGAATGGATAGTCATCATGGAAATCAATAAACCCCCTCAAGTGCAAAGTACTCCTTTGCCACAGAAAAAATATGCTGAAAACACGGCGTCTAAGGGCACCGAAGTGAGTGATTCGAAGGACGCGAAAGCCACAGAAGTAACCTCGAAGCAAACTGCGCAGCAAACGAGCAAGCAGCTGATGAATCAAGCGATTTTATCGGCACAGCAAGATGTGAATATCAAGTCAGGCGATCAGTCTATGGCCTTGCTTTATCGCGCAGCGATAGAGTCGATTAATAAAGAATTAGCGCCCACTATGGGCGAGAACGCGATTCAGACGGCTTACGATAATGGCGTAGATACTTCTCCAGAAGCGACTGCAGATCGTATCGTGAGTTTTGCGACGCAGTTTTTTAGCATTCACCAACAACAAAATTCGGGTATGAGTCTAAGTGATCAACTCGATAGCTTTATGGGGATTATTGGCGGTGCCATCGACAATGGCTTTAAAGAGGCTAAAGATATTCTGTCCGGCCTTAAAGTATTGCAGGGTGATATTGCCGATGGTGTCGATAAAACCTACAGCTTAGTGCAAGAGGGGCTGCAAGCCTTTAGAGATAGCTTTAACAAGAAGACTGATGAGACAGCATAGAGTCCGAGTTAATACCTCAGTATTTTCAGTTCTATATTCAGCGTTATAGTCATAAGCCCCTTATATAAGGGGTTTTTGTTGTGCAGAAAAAAGTCTATGCTGGAAGCCTATTTAACGTTTCGCTTGAGGGCAAGTTATGTGGATTAGGGGACAAGTGATAGAACGTATTGATTGGAGTGATAAGTTATTCTCATTGCGCATTGCTGCCGAGTTAGCTCCATTTATTCCTGGTCAGTTTATCAAGTTAAGTCAAATGCAAGATGATAAGCGTGTGGCTAGAGCCTACTCCTTAGTTAATTCTCCCGATAAACCCTATGCCGAGGTGCTCGCCGTTGCGGTAGAGGATGGCCTGTTATCGCCTCAATTACACAACCTTGCAATAGGCGATGAAATTGAAATTACCTCAACCGCGACTGGTTTTATGACCTTAGCTGAAATTCCTAAGGGTGAACTCCAAGGGAAGCATTTGTGGTTTTTAGCCACAGGAACAGCAGTAGGGCCATTTTTGTCTATGCTCGACACCGATGAACCTTGGGAGCGTTTTGAAAAAGTCGTGCTTGTGTATGGCGTGCGCGAGGCACAGGATTTGGCATATCTTGATAAGCTGCGTAATTTAGAACGCAAATACCCTGAACAATTTACATTAGTCTTGAGTGTGACCCGTAAACCCTTTGCCGATGCTTTACAGTGCCGCATTCCCGAGGGAATAGTCTCGGGTGAAATCGAAAAAAAGGCAGGACTAACCTTAAACGCAGCTGACTCTCAAGTTATGATCTGCGGCAATCCGGGTATGATTAATGGTGCGCAAGCCGCTTTACTCGATAAAGGGTTGGTGAAGAATTTACGCCGTGCTCCTGGGCAAATTACCGTTGAAAAATACTGGTAATCTCAATTTTACATAGAAGGCGAGAGTAAACTTGTTGCCGTTCTTGCCCCTAAAAAGCCATAGCGTTTAATGCAAACAAAAGGAAATTTTTGATGAAGTTGTTAAGTTCTCAAGCTTCGCCCTATGCCCGTTGTGTAAGAGCCTTAATCCAGTATCTAGGGATTAACAATATTGAAGAGCAGTTAGTTAATCCCTTTGAAAACAGCGCAGAATTACTCGATGCTAACCCGTTAGGACAGATCCCATGTCTTATTACCAACGATGGTGTAGCACTATTCGATAGTGAAGTGATCATGCGTTACCTAGATGCAGAGCTTGGCGATCGTAAGATGTTTGGGATCTCAAATAATAACTGGGTGCTGGAGTGTCAGTATTCTTTAGTCAAAGGCTTAATCGATAGCGCGGTGAAATTACGCCAAGAGCAAATGCGTGAAGAAGAAGGCGTGAGATCAGTATTTTGGACTGCACGTTTTGAACAAGCACTGCTGCGCGGCCTTATGCAGATTGAGCTTCAAACTGTGATCACCCAAACCACGATTCAAGCACCGCAATTAGCCTTGATTTGCTTACTCGATTATGTGGATTTTAGACATCCAGAGCTAGATTGGCGTAAGGTTGCACCTGCGACAGCACTTTGGTTCAGTGAAATGCGTGATTTACCTGCATTTATTCAAACTCGTCCCCAATAATCCGCAGAGGATGCTCAACCGTCGGTTGCGCGTCTTCCTCTTGGCCTATCACGGCGATTTTGTTCACCAAAAGCGCCGAATAACTCACGAGTAACCCCATATTCTACTCTGCGATCATTGCCTAGTTGGCGCCTGTCTTCATGGTGTTGATAGCGGCATTGGCAGTTTGCCATAGTGCATTCTTCCATCGGAATTTCGGGCGCATCTTTCGATAAAAATCGTTTTCCAGAAAGCGCTTCAATCTGCTCACAGCAACTGCCGTTATTCACTATGCTCACACTGTGAAAACTGTGAGTTTTATTAATACTGGGATCTGCAGCTTGAGAAGAGTGTTTATGTCTTTTGGGACTAGTATTGAGTTTGAATAAGCCAAATAGCACAATTGCGGCTACGCCTAGCAGCAAAACAGTTAACATAACGCCTCCTGAAAGCATTTTTATCAAATTAAGGTTCAGTTTAGTTTGATTTGAGATAATCTCAAATTTTCAGATTAATACCATTAAAAACATAAAGTTAATTAGCTGCTTGCTCTCAAGTTCTGTATCTATTACTCTTGCGAAACTGATAAGCATTATCATTAATGCGTTAGTGTTCAAATTTTACTGAACACGTCATCACTTTGGGGAGAATTCGGTAATGAAATGGGTAACTTGCGCGGCTATTGTTGGGTTAATGTCGGTTGGGCATTCAGCGAATGCAGATGATAAATTAACCGTTTATTCTTATCGTCAAGCTTTCTTGGTGGAGCCTATCCTGACGCGTTTCACCGAAGAAACTGGCATAGGTGTGAATTTGGTATTTGCTAAAGACGGTATTGCCGAGCGTCTCGTCCGTGAAGGCCGTTTATCCCCAGCGGATCTTGTGCTGACGTCTGATTTTTCACGTTTAGTTGAATTAGTGGATAAAGATCTAACCTCTCCAGTCAAAAATCCCCTGCTAGAGAGCAATATTCCTGCGCAGTATCGCGATCCCGATGGCCAGTGGTATGCCCTGACTATGCGGGTGCGAAATCTCTATACAGCCAAGGATCGTTTAGGCCAGCAGCAATTGACCTATGAAGAATTAGCCGATCCCAAATACAAAGGAAAGATTTGTACTCGCAGTGGTAAACATCCATACAACATAGCGTTAGTCGCATCTATGATTGCTCATCACGGTGAAGCTGAGGCAAAAACTTGGTTACAAGGCGTGAAAACTAATTTAGCCCGTAAACCTCAGGGGAACGACAGGGGGCAAATTGCCGCAGTAAAAGAAGGTGTGTGTGAGATCGCCATTGGTAATAGCTACTATTACGGCAATATGTTGCAGGATCCTGAGCAAAAGGCGATTGCCGAAGCTGTGACGCTCAACTTCCCGAACCAAGCTGACCGCGGTGCCCATGTGAATGTGTCTGGCATGGTATTAACTCGCCATGCGCCTAATAAAGCCAATGCGATCAAATTGATGGAGTTCTTATCCGCCGATGTTGCTCAGAAGGCCTATGCCGATGTGAATATGGAATATCCAGTGAAAGCCGATGTGGCACCTTCATCTTTAGTGGCTTCATGGGGTAAGTTTAAGTCAGATCAATTGCCCATTTTTAAGTTGGCAGAATATCACCAAGCGGCGGTTAAGCTATTAGATGAAGTGCAGTTTGATCTCTAGCTCCAGTGCTAGCGACAAAATGCAGATTTAGGTTATCAGCGCCAGTGATTGGCGCTGTGACGTTTTAAGGATTGACATGATTTTAGGATTAGCCAGAAGCTGGTCGCTTGCTGGTTATGCCGTGGCCGCCTTGCTGGTATTGCCACTATTTGCGTTGATATTTCAAGCTTTTCAGCCTGACGAAGCCGTGTTTGGGCACTTGATGGCAACGGTTCTGCCGACATATATCATTAATAGTTTATTGCTGATTTTCTGGGTGAGTCTGGGGGCGTTATTACTCGCGTTACCTTGCGCTTGGTTGATGGCTCGTTGTGACTTTGTAGGCAGGCGATATTTGCAATGGGCGCTATTATTGCCCCTCGCTATGCCTGCGTATATTGTTGCCTACGTCTATACCGATTTACTCGATTATGCGGGGCCAGTGCAGCGCGGTCTTCGTTCGATATTTGGCTGGGACTCACCGCAGGATTATTTCTTCCCCGATATTCGTACCTTAGGCGGCGCGGCGTGTATGTTGTCGCTGGTATTGTTTCCCTATATTTATCTCTTGGCGCGTACCGCTTTTATGGAGCAATCCTTAAGTTTGGCGCATGCTTCGCGCATTATGGGCTGTTCACCGTGGCAAAGTTTTTGGCGTTTATCTTTGCCTATGGCAAGGCCTGCGCTCGCCGTTGGGGTGGCTTTAGTGGCGATGGAGACGGCCGCTGATTTTGCAACGGTTAACTATTTTGCCGTGCCCACCTTAACGACAGCCGTGTATGACACTTGGTTGGGTTATGGCAATTTGACCGCCGCCGCTAAGTTATCGGCGATTATCTTGCTGGTGGTATTTAGTCTGATTGGATTTGAGCGTTTTGCCCGTCGTAAACAGCAGTTATTCCAAAAACAATCACGTATACAAGTCACTGACTTGTATCGACTCTCGATGACTCAAACCTTGGTCGCACTCAGCTTTTGCGGCATGCTATTGCTATTAGCCTTTCTGTTACCTTTCGGGATTTTATTATCCTATGCGATTGGTTACTTTGAACAAAGCTGGGATAAGAGTTTTTGGCAATTGAGTCTTAACAGCCTCAGTCTTGCGCTGATCACCAGTTTACTCTGTTGCTTAATCGCCTTACTGCTTATGTTCGTTCGCCGGATAAGCCCAAGACAGAGTGATGCTTTGCCCTCACGGTTAGCTTCGACGGGCTATGCCTTACCAGGCACTGTGCTGGCTATTGGGGTATTAGTGCCTTTAACTATGCTAGATTTTGCGATTAACGATCTGGCGGATCTTGTCGGCATAGCAGGTCCTGGTCTTATCCTTACAGGCAGTGTGATGGCATTGATTTTTGCTTTTTGTGTGCGTTTCGTGGCAATTGCGATTGGCAGTGTTGAAAGCAGTTATAAACGCATCTCGCCATCGCTAGACATGGTGAGCCTGACCATGGGGCAAACTCCTAGGCAACTTTTGCGGCGGGTGCATTTGCCTTTACTTGCCAAGGGATTGTTTGCGGGCGCTTTATTGGTGTTTATCGAAAGCATGAAGGAACTGCCCGCTGCGTTATTGCTGCGGCCTATCGGTTTTGAGAATCTTGCAACTTATGTATTCCAGTTTGCGTCCGATGAAAAACTCGAGCACGGCGCATTAGCTGCTATTGTGATTGTACTGGTGGGTTTAGTGCCGCTTATTTATTTAAACCGTTCATTGGAGCATCACAGCTGATGACAAGTACGCTCAAGCTTAAGCAAATTCATAGTGATTATCAGGGCCAGCAAGTACTTAAAGGTTTGAGTTTAACGCTCGCCCAAGGGGAAATCTTGGCGTTGTTAGGCCCAAGCGGTTGTGGCAAGACGACCTTATTACGTGCGGTTGCTGGATTACAGGCCATAAGCCAAGGTGAAATCCAGATTAATGGTCGCATAGTGAGTGGCGATAGCCAGTTTGTACCTAGCGAGCAGCGCGGCATCGGCATGATTTTTCAAGACTATGCGCTTTTCCCTCATTTGACTGTGGCGGAAAATATCCTCTTTGGGGTGGCTAGATTGTCGGGCGCAGAACGTCAGGCACGTTTGGATGAAATGCTAGCCTTGGTCAAACTTGAAGGGTTGGCACAGCGTTATCCCCATGAATTATCTGGCGGTCAGCAGCAGCGAGTTTCGATTGCGCGAGCACTTGCCTATGAGCCACAGTTATTGCTGCTCGATGAGCCTTTTTCCAATATTGATGCCCAAGTGCGCTACGAGATGATGGCGGAAATTCGCAGCATCTTAAAACAGCGTAATGTCAGCGCGGTGTTTGTTACTCATAGCAAGGATGAAGCCTTTGTATTTGCAGATACTTTAGCCATCTTTAATCAAGGCATCATAGTGCAGCATGGTAGTGCCGAAGCCTTATATGCCGCCCCAAACAGCCGCTATGTGGCGGACTTTTTAGGTAGCGGTAATTACTTACCTGCAGCAGTGTTTGATGGGCACAGTGTTGTCACTCCCATCGGTCATTTAACCAGCCTCACGCCATTAAATTTGCCGAGCGAGTTCAGCGGAACAGTATTCTTGCGACCACAGCAATTGACGCTCAGTGCCGATGAACAGGGCGTTGGTACTATCACTGAGCGACGTTTCTTAGGCGCCTTTTGTCATTATTGGGTCAAAATTGAAGCCGCTTCCCATGCTTATTATGTGGAGGTGCGTAGCCAAATGATGCAGCTCACTATCGGCCAAAAAGTTGGGGTAACGACTGAGCCGCATTCGCTTGTGTTGTTTGAATCTTCAGCATATTCAAACTGTGGGGACCCAATCTAAGCGATGAGTAATTATTTAATGCAGATATGACATAGCCAACTAAAGTACGACATTTTTGCTTACGTTTAACTTGGGTCTATGTGGTATTGGTTGGTGATATTTTAGACCATCCTTGCTACTTTTATCCTCCGGTTTTGGAGGAATTATGATAAAAACAATAAATTCAATTTGCACCCTCGTTATTGTAGCAACGGCAATATCGTCTTCAGGAGTGATGGCCATGGATAGGATCACAGGTAAAGCCTTCGCAACGCGATCAGAAGTGTATGCAACCCAAGGGATGGCGGCGACCAGTCAGCCTTTAGCTACACAAGTCGCTATTGATATACTCAAACAGGGCGGCAGTGCGGTCGATGCAGCGATTGCCGCTAACGCCATGTTAGGGTTAGTCGAGCCAACGGGCTCGGGTGTCGGTGGGGACTTATTTGCTATCGTCTGGAGCGCAAAAGATAAACGCCTCTATGGTCTTAATGCATCGGGGCGCAGTCCCAAATCCTTAAGTTTAGAAAAGCTTAAATCCCTCGGATTAGACTATTTACCGCCGCTTGGACCTTTGCCAGTTTCTGTACCGGGTACTGTTGACGGTTGGTACGAGCTGCATAATAAGTTTGGTAAATTAGCTATGGCTGATAACCTCGCGCCTGCAATTCATTATGCCCGTGATGGTTTCCCTGTGTCAGAGTTGATTGCCTATTACCTTGATGGCAGTGGTAAAAAACTGGCTAAATTCCCCGGTTTTAAAGAAACCTATATGCCTAATGGTAAGATGCCTACCGTAGGGGAAATCTTTAAAAATCCCGCGCTTGCTAACACCTATGAGAAAATTGCCAAGGGCGGCCGCGATGCTTTCTATAAAGGTGATATCGCCAAAAGTATCGATAAGTACATGAAATCCCAAGGTGGTTATTTAAGTTATGATGACTTAGCGAGCCATACTAGCGACTGGATAGATCCCGTTTCGGTGAACTACCGTGGTTACGATGTGTGGGAACTGCCACCTAATGGTCAAGGCATTGCGGCGCTACAAATCTTAAAAACCATGGAGCCCTTTAATGTGGCTGCCATGGGCTTTAATAGTCCTGAATATGTTCATTTATTTGTCGAAGCAAAGAAACTCGCCTTTGCCGACAGAGCTAAGTTTTATGCCGACATGGCCTTTAATAAAGTGCCCGTTACCGAGCTTATCTCACAGAAATATAACTATGATCGCGCTAAGTTGATTGACCCTACAAAAGCCGCCAAGAGTGTCGATGCGGGTAATCCAGCGTTGCAACATGGCGATACTGTGTACCTGACTACCGCTGACAAAGATGGCAACATGGTGTCACTCATTCAGAGTAATTACCGTGGTATGGGGTCAGGGATGACACCGCCGGATCTCGGCTTTGTGCTGCAAGACCGCGGGCAAATGTTTGATTTAACGGAAGGGCGTTTTAATACCTACGCACCGGGCAAGCGTCCATTCCATACCATCATTCCGGCTTTTGTGACCAAAGACGGTAAACCTTGGCTGAGCTTTGGGGTGATGGGCGGCGCGACTCAACCACAAATGCACGCGCAGATTGTAATGAATCTGATTGATTTTAAAATGAACTTGCAAGAAGCGGGCGATGCCCCCAGAATTTTGCATATGGGGTCAACCGAGCCCACAGGCGAAGTGATGAATGATGGTGGCTACGTCAGTCTGGAATCAGGTTTTCCGGTAGAAACCCGTCGTGAGTTGATTAAGAAAGGCCATGTGCTGCGTGATGGACTTGGGGAGTTTGGTGGCTATCAAGCCATTGGATTTAATGCCGAAACTGGCGTATATCGTGCGGCCTCTGAGAGTCGCAAGGATGGTCACGCCGCAGGCTATTAACACTAAGATAAATGCTAAGGTAAGCTCAACACTGAGTGAACCTGACGTCATTGATTCGATTTAACAGATTGGCGAGACTTTAATGGTCTCGTCAATTTTTATGTTTAAGGGTCTGGGGTAGGATAATGCTCCGCTATTGGCATTATCATAAACAGATCAGAGCAAACTGTGCGTTAGTTAATGTCATTTTTAGGTAAAGTTGCGGATAATATTGCCGAAAATGAATTTAGAAAAAGGGTGATAACCAAATGGATATTCAAAATATGCCGCGTGAACAGTTGGGTGTGTGTGCTGAGGGGAACTTACACAGTGTCTATTTGATGTTTAATGCCAATGACAATGTCGAGTCGCAATTACGTCCCTGTCTTGCCAACGTTGCGCAGTATATTTATGAGCTGACAGATCAATATTCCGACAGTGCATTCAATGGTTTTGTTGGTATTGGTGCTAATTATTGGGATAGCCTCTATCCTACTGCTCGCCCAGAACTGCTCAAACCTTTCCCTGCGATGCAAGTGGGCAGTCGTGAAGCGCCTGCAATTGAATATGATTTATTCGTGCATATTCGCAGTGATCGTTACGACATTCTGCATTTAGTGGCTAATGAAATCAGCCAAATGTTTGAAGACTTAGTGGAGTTAGTTGAAGAAGAGCGTGGCTTTAGATTTATGGATAGCCGTGATTTAACCGGCTTTGTCGATGGTACCGAAAACCCTAAGGGGCGCCACCGCCAGGAAGTGGCACTTGTGGGTGATGAGGATCCTGAGTTTAAGGGTGGCAGCTATATTCATGTGCAAAAATATGCCCATAACTTAAGTAAGTGGCATAGGTTACCAGTTAAAAAACAAGAAGATATTATCGGCCGTACTAAGCAAGATAATATCGAGTATGAATCTGAAGATAAGCCACTGACCAGCCATATCAAGCGCGTTAATCTTAAAGATGCCGATGGTAAGTCAATGGAGATCCTGCGTCAGAGTATGCCCTATGGTTCGCTGAAGGAGCAGGGATTAATGTTTATCTCTAACTGCCGCACGCCAGAACATTTTGAAAAGATGCTGCATAGCATGATGTTTGGTGATGGCGAAGGCAATCATGATCACTTGATGCATTTTACTAAGGCGATGACAGGTTCATCTTTCTTTGCCCCTGCACTGGATTTTATGCTGCAGTTCGACGAATAAGCTTTCTATAATCAAGCCGAATTAGTATCAATCGAGACGCACTTAAGCTAACGCCTAAGTGCGTTTTTTTATGCTAATGCGCGGGAACCCATTTTTTGATATCGAGCTGCCATTGCAGGGCGGTGAAATCGATAAAGGCGCGCACTAGATTTTGCTGATAACTGCGGGACAAATATACCGCCCACAGGGTTTGGCCTGGTGTCGTAAATTCGGGTAAGACTTCTTTGAGCTGACCACTGGCAAGGTATTGGTTAGCCAAGTCACAGGGTAACCGCACTATGCCATGTCCACGTAGCGCCGCACTGACCAACACTCCCATATCGTTAGCCCTAAGATTCCCTGTAACTTTGACGTGCTCGGCTTGCAGTTCTTTTAGAAAAGGCCAGTTTTGTTGCGCTGAGTGTATGAGGCAGTTGTGGGCCAGCAGATCAATGGGTTCGAGGAGTGGCGTTGCGCTATCAAGATAGCTCGGTGCCGCGCAAAGTACCGCATCTATGGTCATCAAACGCCGAGCTATGAGATTCTCATCGGGCTGCTCGGTATAACGTAGCGCCACGTCGACTCTCTCATCTACCAATTGCGCAAAACTGTCCGACATCACCAGTTGAATGTTGACCTTAGGATGAATTTTAATAAAGCGATCGACGACATCAAACAGACTGTGCTGCCCTAAGCCAATAGGCGTAGCGATACGAATACTGCCTACCAGTTCACTGTTATGGCTGTGGGCACGGCTCTCCATGGCAGCAACTTCACTTAAGATCCGCTGGCAAAATTGTAGCGCTTCCTCACCCTGCAAAGTCAAGCTGGCGCTGCGCGTGGTGCGGTGTAATAAGCGTAAACTCAACCACTGCTCCACTTCTTGAATATGACGGGAAACCTGCAGGCGGCTGAGGTCTAAATGTTCGGCAGCTTTGGTAAAGCTGCCACAGTTTGCGACTTCGACGAAACTGCGTATTGCGGCAATTTTATCCACATTAGTATCCTATATTGAAACAATCATGCTCAATTATTGATGTTTATTAGGTGAAAAACTGCAAGTAAACTGGATCCAATGTAAATCATCTGGGTGGGACAATGAAATGAAAATCGCAATTTTAGGTGCAACGGGTTGGATTGGTGGTGCAATTTTAAAAGAAGCACAGAGTCGTGGACATAAAGTGATAGCGTTAGTGCGTGACCCAAGCAAGTTATCCGTGGCTGACGTAGTAGTACGTGCCGTGGATTTAGAGCAGCCATTGGTCGCCGATACCTTTGCTGGCGTAGATGTCGTGATTGCCGCTGTTGGTGGCCGCGCCCAACAAAATCATGGTCTAGTGGCGAGTACGGTTCAGCATTTACTGGATGTGCTGCCTAACGCTAAGGTGCCACGTTTATTGTGGGTCGTTGGTGCTGGGAGTTTAGAAGTGGCGCCGGGTGTGACGCTGGTCTCTAGTCCAGATTTCCCAGCAGCATATAAAGATGAGGCGTTAGCTCAGGGTGAAGCTTTGCAGGTATTCCGTGCGGCGCAAACGGCAATCAATTGGACCTTTGTGAGCCCAGCCGTTGAGATTTATCCCGGTGAGAGTGAAGGCCCGTACCGTCTTGGTGGCGACAGCTTCTTTACCGATGCTAATGGTCAAAGCCGTATCTCTGTAACTGATTACGCAAAAGCCATGGTAGATGAAGCCGAAAAGGGCGCTCACCCAAACCAGCGCATCAGTGTGGCTTACTGATATCGTTATAGTTGAGTTAGATATTGTGAGTTAGATATTGTGCTGGAATGTGTAACGTAATCGGGACAATGGCCAAATAACCAGCGCGGTATTGCACTTCAAAATGTACAGATAAAATAGAACAGGTCAGCTCACTGACCTGTTTTTTTATTCTGCGTAATTGAATAAAGATTTGATGGTTTCTAAGGTATCGGCGATATCTTGGATGCTCGATGGGCAAATAAAGATAGTGTCGTCACCGGCAATCGTACCCAAAATGCCTTCTGGTTTACCGATAGAATCCAATAAACGGGCAATCAGCTGCGCGGCACCTGGGCTAGTTCGCACGACGATCATAGCTTGGTTGTGATCGACGTCGAGTACCAAATTCTTCAGTGGGCTACCCGCGGTGGGTACGCCTAATTCGGCTGGTAAGCAATACACCATCTCTTGCTTAGCGTTGCGAGTCCGCACTGCGCCGAACTTGCTGAGCATGCGTGACACTTTTGATTGGTTAATATTACCAAAGCCTTCAGCTTGCAAGGCGGTGACGATTTCACTCTGAGAGCCAAAGCGCTCTTCTTTTAAAATCGACTTAAAAATTCTAACAAGGTCATCCTGATTCTTGGTCGTTTGCATAATATTATTATTCGTTATTCAAAAAAACAGGCCCATTTTGAATATTTTTAGAAAAATTGTCAACAAATAACCAGATTGGTTGAATAAAAATTCACTAAGTCCCAGTGGTTAAGCGTTTGTAGGGGGCGTAAAAATCCCAATTTGAGTAATTGTTCTACATTGCTTTTACGTTATTCCGGAATTCTTTTGTCCCACGACTAAGGGATAATTGAAATTGTTGTGACATTCCAGTAATGTGACGCCAACGCAAATTAGATCCATGTCACACATATCCGAGAAATAACGGAGATAACTATGAAAGTTGCTGTACTTGGTGCTGCTGGTGGTATCGGCCAGGCTCTTGCCCTACTGTTAAAAACTCAATTGCCTGCGGGTTCACAATTGTCTCTATATGATATCGCACCGGTAACTCCGGGTGTTGCGGTTGACTTGAGCCACATTCCAACTGCTGTTGAAATCAAAGGTTTTGCTGGTGAAGATCCAACGCCTGCCCTCGTGGGTGCTGACGTTGTTCTAATTTCTGCTGGTGTTGCACGTAAGCCTGGTATGGATCGTTCAGATCTGTTCAATATCAATGCGGGTATCGTTCGCAACCTGATCGAAAAAGTAGCGGCAACTTGCCCTACGGCTTTGGTTGGCATTATCACTAACCCAGTCAACACGACTGTGGCTATCGCTGCAGAAGTGATGAAAAAAGCGGGTGTTTATGATAAGAACCGTCTGTTCGGTATCACGACTCTAGACGTGATCCGTTCTGAAACTTTCATCGCCGAATTAAAAGGCCTGAACGTTGCTGACGTTAAAGTGAATGTGATCGGCGGCCACAGCGGCGTGACCATTCTGCCATTACTGTCTCAAGTTGAAGGCGCGACTTTCACTGACGAAGAAGTGGCAAGTCTGACGACTCGCATCCAAAACGCGGGTACCGAAGTGGTTGAAGCTAAAGCCGGTGGCGGAAGCGCGACTCTGTCTATGGGTCAAGCGGCTTGCCGTTTCGGTCTGTCTCTGGTTCGTGGTCTGCAAGGCGAAGCTAACATCGTTGAATGCGCCTATGTTGACGGCGGCAGCGAGCATGCTGAATTCTTCGCACAACCTGTGCTGTTAGGCAAAAACGGTATTGAAAAAGTACTGCCTTACGGTGAAGTGAGTGCATTCGAAGCTAACGCTCGTGATTCTATGTTAGATACGCTGAAAGGCGATATCAAACTAGGCGTTGATTTCGTTAAATAATCTTTCGGATAATCTTTTTAGATTATGACGAATTAAAAACGGAGCCATTGAGCTCCGTTTTTTTATGCCTAGGTTTTACACTTTACTAAGCTAATTCAGTCGATCAGCGGCGCTTAGTGGGCAGTTGGCAATTATCGTCGCAGCGGGCTTTGCCCGTCAGTAAATAGGAGATGCGATATCTGTGTTTTGCAAATCTGAGATAGCACCAATCGGCCACAGTTTTAATCACGGGCAGGCGTAACAGTTGGATCCAAGCGCGTGTGCCTGTCAGTGCCCACGCTTTACAAGTGACATCTAACCCGAGTAACACTTCGCCCGTTGCGGTTTCGCCATGGAGAATGGTATTGGCATAGTCCCTATCGATATGGCTGAAACGCTCACTAAAGTCTGGCGCATTTAAATCCTCAAGCGCAATCAAGTTCTTCGGATCGCGCGCTTTCAGTTGGCGCATCTCGGCGCTACATAATGGACAATTTCCATCGTAAAAAATCCGCAGTTCCATCGGTATTACCTCTGATGACTTGATCACAATACTTGGTCTAAGCTCTTGGCTTGAGTACTTAAGCTTGGTTTTCTTCTACCCTATACGCAGAAGAAAGGGTTTTAGATCGAAGCGATTGTAGAACGGATCAGCATCTCATTTGGCTTTTTGTTAGGTTAAATTCAAATGAGTGCAGTAACATCTTGGTTATTCATCAGTTTAACTTGATTGCTGATTTTTAAGCGAACAAGGTAAAACCTGACCAATAACGACTCAAAAGGATAGGTATGACATCTCCCATCATAATCACAGGCGTGGGTAAACGCATAGGTTACGCCTTAGCCAAACATTTTCTCGCCCAAGGTCAGCGCGTGATTGGTACTTATCGCAGCCATTACGCTAGTATTGATGAGCTTACCACCTTAGGTGCGACTCTGTATCCCTGCGATTTTTATGACGATGCCCAAGTGCGATCCTTAATTGCTGAGTTAGCTAAATTGCCGCAAATTCGCGCCATTATTCACAATGCCTCTGACTGGCTGCCTGATCCTGTGCTTACAAAGAATGAGTCTTTAAAGAGTACCACTTTTGCGCCGAGCGAAGTGCTGCAGCGGATGATGCAAGTGCATGTGAGTGTGCCCTATCAGTTGAACTTGGCCTTAGAGGCGCTGCTACGTGCGGGTGCTGGCGATGAAATCGGCGGCAGTGATGTGATTCATATTACTGACTATGTGGCAGAGAAGGGCAGTCAGAAGCATATCGCCTATGCCGCCAGTAAAGCTGCGCTGCACAATATGACGCTATCCTTTGCCGCCAAGTTTGCGCCCGAGGTCAAAGTGAATTCGATTGCGCCTGCGATGATCCTATTTAATGCAGGAGATGATGTTGCCTATCAGCAAAAAACATTAGCCAAAGCGCTGTTGCCGAAAGAGGCGGGGAATGAGGAAATTATCGACTTAGTGGAATATCTGCTGAATAGCCGCTACGTCACTGGTCGTTGCCATAATGTCGATGGTGGCCGGCATTTAAGGTAGAGAAGGCTCTAGAACGCCACTGCATGGCTCTAGATTCTAGAAGGAGTGAACGACTGCATGATCTATTTTGTTTCATACCAAATATGACATTTTCACCCTCCAAAGTGGTCAGATGTAGGAGGTAGAATTCTTTAATAGAAAGAGTGCAGGAGCAGTTATGGAGCGACGCTCTGCTTTTTCTAGCAGCGAAGCGCCCTAGCTTCTAGTTTCTAGTTTCTCGATCCTTCTTTTAAAACGTCAGTACCCGACTTGGGGTGATGATGAACGGTAAAGGCACATCCCAAAGTTCGCAAGGTAAACTCGTCACTTGCTGACAGTCGTGGGCGTAACCCATAGGCAAAGGTTTACCTTTGAGCTGCCAGTTCGCCAGTGTCCTATCGTAATAGCCGCCGCCCATGCCCATGCGATTCCCCATTAAATCAAAAGCCACTAAGGGCGTGATAACCACATCTAGCTCAGTTACTGGGATAATGGCGCGCACATCTAACTTAGGTTCTAAGATGCCGAATTGATTCGCCTGCATCGGCGTGTCTGCGGTGTAATGCAGGAATAACAGTTGCCCAGCATTGAAGGGATGCAACCTTGGCAGATAGGTGTGAATGCCCAATTGCCACAGCGCAGCGATCAGCGGCGGCGTGGCGAGTTCGCCATCGTGGGTGAGATATAATGCCACATGTTGCGCTTTGTTGGCCTGCAATGCATCGAGCATTCGCTGGCAGGCGTTTAAACTTGCTTGGGTTTGTTCTATTTCGGAGAGGGATTTACGGGCGGTGCGAATGGCTTTGCGTAACAGATTGCGGCTTTCTTTTGTATGGAGTGCGATATTTGCCGCATAGTTTGTGACATCTACGGCATCAGCGACTTCTACGGCAAGTTGCGCCGTGTCGCTTTGGGGATTCAAATGAGAAAGTTTGGAAGATGTAGACATAGAATTAAGATGCTCCCCAGAATGCCGCTACCGGTGTAGCCCTTGAACCGTAGGTTCAAGGCGGGTAAATGATTACCTCCTAAGGCTTCTCGGTACAAGCCGAGCATGCACAATGTCAGTAAAGCATTCACCCTGAGATAAAAATTATCGGCACAGGGACATTACCAGTTGGCATGCATCCCAGGGAGCAAAACGGTATTGAATCGCTAAAGCATTGGTTTATTTAAATAAGCCAGTTTAGCCATTCACTGTGCGTCAGTTGGTTTAACTCAATTGGTGTTAAATCACTAAGGTGCACAGTTTAAATCTATTTAGTTGAACGCTCAACTAAGGCACTTTCGAGGGTCGACTGCAGCAAGCTGATCCTGTCGTCCATCTGTTGCATGTAGTGCTTATTTTTTTGCTTTTCTTGGAACAATTCGTGTCCAATATTCAGCGCCGCCATGATCGCAATTTCTTCACGGCTTAGGCTATTGGTTCGGGTTTTTAACGCACTGAGTTGTTGTTCAACTCCTAACGCTACCGTACGTAAGGCATCCTCTTGACCTTTCGGGCAAGCGATAGAGTAGGTGCGCCCAAGTAGGGTAATTTCAACAGCACTGTTACTCATGTCGCGGGTGATCCTTTCGTTAGCCTCTTAGGGCGGACTATATAGGGCTGATCTTAAAAGTGCAAGGTAAGCCGCAAATGGATTGGTCTTTGACGGTTTTGTTTGCTGTTTGTGTGAGCAGTTGGATAGTTTTTTATCAGGGCGTGGCCGATTTCGCCATTATTGGGATTCAGTATTGGTTCAAGTCTTTATCTCTGCTAGCATTGCTGCTGGAAAAATCTTATTGGGATCTGATATGGCAACCCCTCCTTCGTTACGTATCGACAGCTTAAAACTCGCCTTAGATGCGGCTGAAATCGGCCAGCATCCGGTAGAAGTTCACGGTGCTTTAGTCGGTTTAATCTGCGGTGGTGTAGAGCAAACTGGCGACACTTGGATCAAGCCTTTATTCGACCTGATGAACGATGGTCAACCTTTGCCAGCGCAGTTGCACCAATTAGTGTGTGATTTGTTTAACGATTCAGTGACGCGTTTAGTGGATTTTGAATTTGGTTTCATGCCGCTGTTGCCCGAAGAAGAAGAGCCGCTCAGCCAACGTGTTGAAGCCTTGTCCCTGTGGACCCAGAGTTTTTTGACTGGCATGGCGATTATTCAGCCGAAACTGAATCAAGCCTCGGCAGAAGTACGTGAAGTGATCAAAGACTTGGCGGAAATTGCCCAAGTGGAATTTGATGTTGCCGACGATGAAGAATCCGAAGCCGCTTACACTGAATTACTCGAGTTTGTACGTATTGCAGCCATCATGTGTTACTCGGAGTTTGGTCCTGAGCTTCCCCATGGCGAGGCTGACGATACTGCGGTTGTGCATTAATTTACCGCAGTTGTTTAATGTTCAATAAGTTAACACAGTAGTGGCTTCATTAGATGTCAAAGGTGGGCAAACCTGCCTTTGAGTCCATAGCACTGGTGTTTTTGAGTGCATAGCATTGATGTTTACATCTTTTATGTTTACATGCCTTAGTGTTATGCCAAAGCTTGAATGAGATCCCCATGACGGCCACAAATCACATGGATACTTCAGTTCAACACGTCGACATCGCAATTGTAGGCGGTGCGATGGCGGGGGCGACCCTAGCGTTAGCTCTCGCGCGTCTTTCTTTATCCGCAGCTCGGCCACTTTCTATTGCCTTAATCGAAGCGCACCTTCCCGATAAGCAACATCCCGGATTCGATGCCCGCTCTATTGCTATCGCCCACGGTTCTATTTTCGAATTATCCCGTTTAGGTTTATGGCAAAAGCTCGCCCATTTGGGCACTGCGATTGAAAATATCCATGTGTCGGATCGCGGCCACTTTGGCATGACAGAACTCAATGCGGCGCAGTTTCATTTAGATGCCCTAGGCCAAGTGGTTGAGCTTGAACGGGTTGGCCAAGTGCTGTTTAACGAGTTGAATAAGAGTAGTGTCAAACTCTATTGCCCCGCCAAGCTTGCCCAAGTAGAACCCGCCGTTGAAGGTCACACCTTAGTGCTCGATACGGGCGAGCGAATTCAAGCCAAACTTGTGGTTGCCGCTGATGGTTTGCAATCCAAAGTGCGCAGCAGTTTTAATTTGCCCGTGACCCAAGTGGCCTTTGAGCAAACGGCCATTATTGCCAATATTCAAACCGCCGATTTGCCAACTAATAGGCCTCACAAACATTGGGCCTATGAGCGCTTTACCCAAACAGGTCCCTTAGCGTTGTTGCCTATGGCCGATATCCAAGGTCAACCTCGCTTATCTCTCGTGTGGGCGCTCGATGATGTGCGGGCTAAACAGATGCAAGACGCGCCTAAGGCCGAGTTTTTAGCGGCGCTTCAACAGGCCTTTGGTTATCGTGCGGGCACGTTTATCGATGTCAGCGCGCGCCATGCGTATCCGCTTAATTTGTCCTATATGCTAAGGCCAATTCATCACAGATGTGTGTTTGTCGGCAATGCGGCGCAGACACTGCATCCGATTGCGGGGCAAGGGTTTAACTTAGGACTGCGTGATGTGGTGAGTTTGCTCGAGGTGATCCAAACTGCGCTAGCTCAGGGCGAAGATATTGGCTCCGCCGCTGTGACCCATGCGTACCTTAATGCCCGCGAGCACGACAGAAACAGCACTATCCGAAATATCGAATTTTTAGTTCGTGGCTTTTCAAACCAATATTGGCCGATGGCGCTGGGGCGTAACTTAGGATTACGGCTCTTGTCTTGGTTTCCGCCACTGAAAACCCCCGTCGCTCAAAAGGCAATGGGCTGGAAATAACTCCGCAATTTACTGGTATCGCAACGCGAAAAGGATGTACCCATGTTAAGTTCACAAGCCTATGACATCGCCATTGTGGGTGGCGGCATGGTGGGACTCGCCACCGCGATTGGATTGGCGCAGGCCGATCTGAATGTCGTCGTTATCGATGCGGGCCACACTGAGGCCGTGAGCGGCGAGCCGCGTTTACGGGTGAGCGCCATCAATAAGGCGAGCCAGCGCTTGTTAGAAAACTTAGGGGCATGGAGTTATTTAGATACTTCCCGCGCTACGCCTTATCAAAAAATGGCGGTGTGGGATAAAGACGGTTTCGGTAAAATTGCCTTTGATGCCAACAGCATCAGCGAAACCAGTCTCGGCGCGATTATCGAAAACGATGCCATTAGCTTTGCCCTCGCGAAACGCGCCAGTGAGTTTGACAATATCACCCATATTCAAAACCAACGCATAGAGCGCATTGCTTTTGGTGAGCGCGAAGCTTGGTTGACCCTTGCCAATGGCGCCGATTCTGAAATAGAAAGTGTCAGTGCCGCACTTGTGATAGCCGCTGATGGCGCCAACTCTTGGGTGCGCGAGCAATGCAAGATCCCGCTGACATTCTGGGATTACGGCCACCACGCAATCGTCGCAACTATTCGTACCGAAATGCCACACCTTGCCACCGCCCGCCAAGTGTTTTTGCAGGACGGCCCGCTAGCATTTTTACCTCTGTATGAAGACAATCTCTGCTCTATCGTCTGGTCGGTGCCGCCCGAGCGCGCCACTGAGTTATTGGCAATGGATAAAGTGCAATTTGAGCGCAACTTAACCGCGGCTTTCGACGGTCGTTTGGGGATCTGTCAGCTTGAAAGCGAGCGCCAAGCTTTCCCATTACGGATGCGCTACGCCCGCCATTTTGCCCGCCACCGTTTAGTGTTGGCAGGCGACGCTGCCCATACTATTCATCCGCTGGCTGGCCAAGGGGTGAACCTCGGCTTTTTAGATGCGGCCAGCATCATCGAAGTCATCAGCGAATTACAGCAAGCGGGTAAAGATATCGGCGATTATGCGCAGCTGCGTGCACTTGAACGTTGGCGCAAAGCCGATGCAATGGAGATGATCGCGGCGATGGAGGGCTTTAAACGCCTATTCGAAGGTTCAAACCCAGTCAAAAAGGCGATTCGCGATCTGGGCTTAAATCTGGTTGATAATGTCGCTGGGCTGAAAACAGTGTTCATACAACAGGCCATGGGCAATAAGTCGGCACTGCCTAAGTTGTGCCGTTAGCCTAGGTTGCGCTAATGTGAACTTAATCGCTCAAAATATCAGCGCATTGGTACTATAGTGCGCAAATCTGGCCTTCGCATGTAAAAAAATTACATGTTGAAGATGAGAAAATCTAATGACAATGGCTTCGGATTAGAAAAATCTCCTGTATACAAATTTGTGACGCAAGGTATAATTTCGCCGCATTTTAGACCCTAGTATCTACACCCTACACTAGGCAGAGACCTGAAAAAGGCCGCAAAAAGGGATAACAATGGCTAACAAAACTATTCTGTTTAACAAGCACTTAGAATCAAACGCTAAGATGGTCGACTTCCACGGTTGGGATATGCCCCTCAACTATGGTTCACAAATCGAAGAACACAACGCTGTGCGTCAAGACGCGGGTATGTTCGACGTATCCCACATGACTGTGGTTGATGTGATAGGTAGCGACGCTGGTGCATTTCTACGTAAGTTGCTGGCGAACGATGTGGCTAGACTTAAAGTGCCAGGTAAAGCCTTATACAGCGGCATGTTAGATGACAATGCCGGTATCATCGACGACCTCATCACTTATTACCTCACTGACACTAACTACCGCGTGGTAGTGAACTCAGCGACCCGCGAAAAAGATCTCGCTTGGATCGCCAAGCAATCCCAAGGTTTTGATGTCACTGTGACTGAGCGTCCTGAGCTGGCGATGATTGCCGTTCAAGGTCCTAACGCAAAAGCGAAAGCCGCTGCCGTGTTCAGTGCTGAGCAAAACGCCGCCATCGAAGGCATGAAACCTTTCTTCGGTAAGCAAGCTGGCTCACTGTTTATTGCGACTACGGGTTACACAGGCGAAGCGGGCTACGAAATTATCGTCCCAGAAGATGAAGCCCAAGCCTTGTGGCAAGCATTGTTAGATCAAGGGGTTAAACCTTGTGGTCTCGGTGCCCGTGACACGCTGCGTCTCGAAGCTGGTATGAATCTTTACGGCTTAGACATGGACGAAACCATCAACCCATTGGCCGCCAACATGGGCTGGACTATTGCATGGGAGCCAAACGACCGTGACTTCATCGGCCGTAAAGCCCTCGAAACACTTCGCGATGCCGGAACCAGCAAACTTGTTGGTCTAGTGATGGAAGAAAAGGGCGTGTTACGCCATGATATGCCAGTATTTTTCACTGACGCAGCCGGTGTAGAGCAACAAGGCGTGATCACCAGCGGGACTTTCTCGCCAACATTGGGCTATTCTATTGCGATGGCACGTGTTCCTAGCTCGATTGGGGATACTGCGGAAGTCGAAATGCGTAAAAAACGTGTGGCTGTTAGAGTAGTGGCGCCAAACTTTGTGCGCAACGGTAAACAAGCATTTTAAAAAAACGGAACAAGGAACAAGAACAATGAGCAATATTCCGACAGAACTGAAATACGCCTCTTCACACGAATGGATCCGCAAGGAAGAAGACGGTAGCTACACAGTAGGTATCACTGAGCACGCCCAAGAGCTGTTAGGTGACATGGTTTTCGTTGAACTCCCAGAAGTTGGCGACACTGTGACTGCGGGTGAAGACTGTGCTGTAGCTGAATCAGTAAAAGCGGCGTCTGACATTTATGCCCCAATTTCTGGCGAAGTGATTGCCGTGAATGAAGCGCTGGAAGATTCGCCAGAACTCGTTAACAGCAGTGCTTACGGCGAAGGCTGGTTCTTCCGCGTAATGCCTTCTGACGAATCAGAAGTCGACGCTCTGCTGGATGCTGAAGGCTACCAAGCTGTCATCGACGAAGAATAATCGTCGACGCTAACGAAGCCCTAAGGGGCTTCGTTTGTTTTAGCGCAAGATTGACATAACAACAGTCCGTTAATCAGTACCCTACAGTTCTGAATTTCGGCAAATCTGGAACAAGGTTTATCATGACCAAGCAAACCCTCACTCAGTTAGAACAGCACGATTTATTCCTACGTCGTCATATCGGCCCAGATAGCAGCCAACAGCAAGCCATGCTGAACTATGTTGGTGCTGAGTCTCTGGACGATCTGACCGCGCAAATTGTGCCTGAGTCGATCCGTTTAAGCCAAGATCTGAGCATTGGTGATTCCTGCGGCGAAGCCGAAGGCATTGCTTACATTCGTGGTTTAGCGAAACAAAACCAAGTATTTAAGAGCTATATCGGCATGGGTTACTACGGCACTCAAGTGCCAAACGTGATCCTGCGTAACGTATTTGAAAACCCAGGTTGGTACACGGCTTATACGCCATATCAGCCAGAAATCGCCCAAGGCCGTTTAGAAGCCATTCTAAACTTCCAACAAGTGTCGATGGACTTAACGGGTTTAGATTTGGCTTCTGCTTCTTTGTTAGATGAAGCAACTGCTGCTGCCGAAGCGATGGCGCTGGCAAAGCGCGTTTCTAAAGCGAAAAAAGCCAATATCTTCTTCGTTGCCGATGATGTGTTCCCGCAAACCTTAGACGTAGTGAAAACCCGCGCTGAGTGTTTTGGTTTTGAAGTGGTGGTTGGCCCAGCATCTGAGGCCGTTAACCATGAGCTGTTTGGTGCTTTGTTCCAATATACTAACCGTTTCGGTCAAATCACTGACTTCAGCGAATTATTCGCAACTCTGCGTGCGAAGAATGTGGTTGTGACTGTCGCCGCCGACATTATGTCCTTGGTATTACTGAAATCACCGGGCGCTATGGGCGCCGATGTGGTATTTGGTAGTGCGCAGCGTTTTGGCGTGCCAATGGGCTTTGGTGGTCCACACGCGGCCTTCTTCGTTGCCCGTGATGAGCACAAACGTTCTATGCCTGGCCGCATCATTGGTGTGTCAAAAGACGCCCGTGGTAACCGCGCACTGCGTATGGCAATGCAAACTCGTGAGCAACATATCCGCCGCGAAAAAGCCAACTCAAACATTTGTACTGCACAAATTCTGTTGGCGAATATGGCGTCTTTCTACGCCGTATTCCACGGCCCAGATGGCCTGAAAACTATTGCATCACGCATTCACCGTTTCGCCGATATTTTAGCTACAGGCTTAAAAGCGAAGGGCGTGAACTTAGTCAACAGCACTTGGTTTGATACTGTTAGCATCAAAGGCTTAGATGTTGCTGCCATCAATGCACGCGCACTGGCTGCTGAAATGAATCTACGTTTCGATGCCGATGGTATTGTGGGCGTGAGCTTAGACGAAACCACATTACGCACAGATATCGAAGCCCTGTTCGATGTGATCTTAGGTGCTGGCCATGGTTTAGATGTTGCCGCGTTAGACGCGCAAATAGTTAGCCAAGGTAGCCAATCGATTCCGGCGGCACTTGTGCGCCAAGATGCGATTTTAAGCCACCCAACGTTCAATCGCTATCAAAGCGAAACCGAGATGATGCGTTATATCAAACGTCTCGAAAGCAAAGACTTAGCGCTTAACTACTCGATGATTTCACTGGGCTCATGCACCATGAAGTTAAACGCAGCGGTTGAAATGCTCCCTGTGAGCTGGCCTGAATTTGCCAACATGCACCCATTCAGCCCACTGGATCAAGCCAAAGGCTTTACTCAGTTGATTGAAGAGTTGTCGACTTGGTTAGTGAACATTACAGGCTACGACGCTGTGTGTATCCAACCTAACTCTGGCGCTCAAGGTGAATACGCTGGCTTGTTAGCCATCAAGAAATACCATGAGTCACGCGGCGATGCGCACAGAAACATCTGTTTGATCCCGCAATCTGCCCACGGTACTAACCCTGCATCGGCACAATTAGCCGGTATGCAAGTGGTGGTGACGGCGTGTGATAAGCAAGGTAACGTCGATTTAGAAGATCTGAAGACGAAAGCTGCCGAAGTGGCTGAAAACCTGTCTTGCATCATGATCACTTACCCATCGACCCACGGTGTGTATGAAGAATCTATCCGCGAAATCTGCAACATAGTGCATCAGCACGGCGGTCAAGTGTATTTAGATGGCGCCAACATGAACGCTCAGGTCGGCTTAACGTCTCCTGGCTTTATCGGTGCCGACGTATCACACCTAAACCTGCACAAAACTTTCGCGATTCCACACGGCGGTGGTGGTCCAGGTATGGGCCCAATAGGCGTGAAATCACACTTAGCCCCATTTGTTGCGGGTCACGTTGTGGTTAAACCGGGCCGCGTGAGCGACAACAACGGCGCCGTATCGGCTGCACCTTACGGTAGCGCTGGCATTCTGCCGATCAGCTGGATGTATATAAAGCTGCTTGGTTCAAAGGGCCTGAAAAAGTCGACCCAAACTGCGCTGCTAAACGCTAACTACGTGATGAAGAAGCTGTCTGAACACTATCCAGTATTGTTCCGTGGCCGTAACGATCGCGTCGCGCATGAATGTATTATTGACCTACGTCCACTGAAAGAAGCTTCAGGCGTGACCGAAATGGATATCGCTAAGCGTTTGAATGACTACGGTTTCCACGCGCCAACCATGAGCTTCCCTGTTGCGGGAACTCTGATGATTGAGCCGACGGAATCTGAATCTAAGGTGGAACTCGATCGTTTCATCGACGCTATGGTGTCAATCCGCGCTGAAATCGCCAAAGTGGAATCGGGTGAATGGCCAGCGGACAACAACCCGCTGCACAACGCACCGCACACTATGGCCGATATCATGGACCCAGAGTTTGATACGCGTCCATACAGTCGCGAAGTGGCCGTGTTTCCAAGTGCATCAGTGCGCACTAACAAGTTCTGGCCAACCGTGAATCGTATTGATGACGTTTACGGCGACCGTAACCTAATGTGTTCGTGTGCACCATTATCAGACTACGAGTAATAATTGCTGCTTAGGCTAGCTACTGCGGCGTTGAATCTCAGCTTTCGTGCTCATTGACAGGAGTCAACTCCGCGCGAAAGCTTTCAATCCGCCTTGCATTAGCTTCGCCAGCAACGCAATTATGGTGTAGTTGGCTTCAGCGAATTTGAAGCATCAAAAAGCGACCGAAAGGTCGCTTTTTTATTGCCTGCCGCAGGCTTCCGCATTCTCTTATATTCGCTACATCAGTGACACTCCGCCAAAGATTTAAATATTAGCGTCCTTGTAGGCTCTACTAAAAGACCCATGTGTTAGAAGGTCACTGGTGCAACAATGCCTGTTCTGGTGTAACGGTTTAGTACAGAGTTATGCTTGTTCTGACATTTCCCAAATACGAGACGCTGGCTGATAAAACGGAGGTGTTACAGGTTTGCCAATAAGCTATTAACAAGCTCGAAACCATACACCTCCATTGAGATATAGTTATTATACTCAGAGACAGGGATTCGTTTAATTTCTTCCTCTCCCTTATATAGCCCTCCTGCGTAATTAAAGATCCTTAACTCGTATTTATCTTCGGTCAGCTCTGCATGTCCAATTATCTCCCAAGAACCATTTTTTACATTTTGATTCCCAGTAAATATAACTTTCATCTCTTTCCCCATATCCATGATAGGAAGAGGGCGAAGTACGTCATCACTTTTAAAAACTTTATTATCCTGTACAAATAGGACGCAGAAACCTATTACTTGCTTAAACTTCCCTTTTGGGGCAAAAACAATTTGGCAGATGGCAAATTTACCCTCTGTAGGAATAATAAAAATATCACCTTCTTGATATCTCATTTTCACAATCTTTTACCTCTTAGAATAGAAAGAGCATCATCCAGTATTTTATCACCCCAATCACAACTTTCTACTTTAGTTAAATTGTCCACCCATCATAAATCCCAATTGTGGTGTGGAATCATGCCCCCACTTTAAATCGTTATTCAGGTCTAACGTTTGATGAAAAGCGAACTATTAGCGGTTCGCTTTTTTATTGCCTGAGTTTTAACTCTGCAGAATTGAGTGTTGCGAAATGGGCTTTGTGGTTGCTTCTGGCAAAGGTATTTCCCAATTGCCTGCCGCAGGCTTTCGCACTGTTACACCAGTGACACGCCGTAGATACATATATGGACACCTCGAATAGATCAACCACTTTTTGAGTAACAGAAAGTAATACTGCGTACGTATATCCGACCTGTTTGTGAGAATCTTTGTTCTCTGGCCTTAATGAGAACCGCGCCTTTGCTGCTTATCGTCCTTTCGGAGTCATATGCTCCTTGTACTCTCTCAGCATCTGCAAAGGCCGGTATTACCTGTTACTTCATTATCTGTAGTCGTGTTTTTGGGGTGAGTTTAATACTCGATTTTT